>NZ_LR607199.1:0-107519 GCF_902162175.1 Bartonella saheliensis | reverse complement strand
TTTGTAAAGAGCTCTAAAAGAGAAAATGATACAAAATCATTTGTAAATGATTATTAATATTAAAAATGATAATTTTATACAACATATTGATATATAATAGTTATTTATTATTTCTTTATTAAAACACCCTGTCATCTTCATATCAAGAAAGCTTTTTAAACATTAAATTACCATCACTGATGCGTTCACTTAATTCATGAAGACGGCTTTGAGCAACACTCTATTTTCTGTAAAATTTGAGATTTTTTTTTATATTTCTTAAGGAGCTATTCCTTATCTTTTTTCCGATAATTGGCAAAGTTATTGTATATGTAGCTGAAAAAGAAATACAAGGAAATCACATACTTGAAGAGATTTATAAAGATGATCATACATTTGTAAGTATGCACATGATTGACAGATATAATATTGAAAGGAGCACATCATATATCTATGATGAAAATCGCTATAACCGATAGAATAACGAAAATAAGTGAGTTAAAAAACTAGCTAATTTGGGTACTCAATTTTATTTCTTCAACTCTTTAAATGAATACAACTTTCCTGATGAAGATCTTGCAAAATCACGCAATTTCAAACTTTTAAGAGATATTGAATGCGCATCTAGAATGATCTGATGTGGTATTACTACACCACCTTCTTACCACCCAAACATATGGGAATAATTAATTCAGAATTCCTTAAAAAGATGAAGAAAAATGCCATTTAGTGAACACAGCAAGAGAAAAAATTCTCAGCAATTTTGATATCTTAGAAAAGCATCCAAGCGAAAATCCAGAGCTCCCTACGCATTCCTTGATGTTTCCCCGTAAGGACCGCCCAATAGCGCCCCTCTTATTAAAGCTTAGAGAGACAATACTGACATTGTTTATCATCAAAATTGGTCATTAATCCACATAATACATATTTTTTACAAAGCTTACAGACAGATATAAGGAAAAATATTGTTTCCTTAGTGATATCTTTTCTATATAAAAAGAAAAAAACTTGGGGGTTTTCTATGATTAATAATATTTACTGCGTTGGACGCAATTATGTGGAACATGCCCATGAACTAGGTAATGTTATAGAAGATGAACCCGTTATATTTAGCAAACCGAATAGCTCTCTCATCTTAGGAAATCAAATTGATCTCCCTAATTTTTCCAAAGAAATACATTTCGAAACTGAAATTGTACTCAGAATCTCAAAGGATACCTTTATGGTCAATGAGAGAGAAGCTGAAGAATGTTATGATGCTGTAGCAATAGGTCTTGATCTAACCGCTAGAGATTTGCAAACGAAACTAAAAGAAAAAAAGCTTCCTTGGCTTTTATCTAAAGGCTTTAAAGGAGCTGCATACGTCTCTGACTTCATAAAAAAAGAAAAAATGAATGCCCCAATAGCCTTTACAATGAAGTTGAATGGTGAAACGAGGCAAGTTGGCAATACGAAAAATATGATCTTTAGCTTTGAAAAAATAATATCATTTTTAAGTCACTACACTCAGCTAAGAGATGGTGATATCATATATACAGGCACTCCACAAGGCGTAGGAAAACTTTCCTCATTTGATGAAATAGAACTATATCTCGAAGATCAATTAATTTCAGAGCTAAAAGTAAAATGAATCATCAAATACTGACCTTTTTCATCGTTTCATTTTTTTTAGTCATCTCACCAGGGCCAAATATGGCCCTTATCATTGATAATGCAGCGAGATTGGGGAAAAAGAATGCATTTGCTAATGTTTTAGGATTGTGTACAGCAACATACGCGCATGGTGCATTTTCCATACTAGGTGTATCAGCAATTGTTCTCAATAACAAAACGCTCTTTTTTTTGGTAAAGCTCATGGGGAGCTGCTATTTATTATATATGGGCATTAAATCGATTAAATCTGGAATTAACACCTTAAACTCAAAAGAAATAATACAAAAAAATGAAAAGAATACTGAAGCTAAAGTGAAGTTTTTAACCAGCTACGTAGATGGTTTTATGACACAAATACTCAATCCTAAAGTATCTATGTTCTATATAGCGGCCTTTCCTAAATTTTTGGCGTCTGGCGGCGGTCATAAAAAAGGTTTTGAACTTGTAACGATACATTCCTTTAATATCTTTGCATGGTTTACTTTAATGACCATTTTTATATCATTTGCTCGCACCACTTTAAAAAAGAAAAAAATAAAAGGATGCATTAATATAGCGACAGGAACAGTTTTGTCTCTATTTTCTTTTTTCATTTTCTTTGGATAACACTTCCTCTTTGATAAGAGATCGCAAAGCTAATTCCGTGATTCTGTCTATCGTTATGAATATTTTAACCTCTAACAGAGTTTATACAATCGCCTATTCTTTCTTATTTTCTTTGTAAAAATGAATGACGCTGCATTTGTCTCTCATAATCTAAAGAACTCATATATAAACAATATGAATTTTTTTACAATATTTTATCAATATCTAAATGAAACTCTTAATTCATCACTTTAAAAGAAAAGAGCTCCTTTTTACCTATGATTGCATCATAAAAATAAAAAAATAATTTTAGAAAGCATTTATATTTTCTATCGTTAAAGACTTTTCCTTAAATTAAAATGACAATTCTCTAACGCTCCTTGAGGAAAAACCAAAGCGCTCTCTATTATGAATCATAACAATATACTGATTACAAAAGATAGATTTTATAAGATCGTAAAAATTCCTAATAAGTTTTTGAAATAATTTTAAAGGAGTACTCTTTATCGAGTCCTTTTTATGAGCCATTTATTTGTTATTAAAACAATAAAAAGCGCCCTCTTCAAATACCTGTTATGTTATTTCGAGAGAAAAACATTCTCTTTTTTCAAAACCATATTCTTTTCTTTATCCACACAAAATCATAAAAAATGTTTTTTTTCTTTACACCTCATTTATATCATGCTTCGATACGAAATATACCTTTTTAGTGTCATTTAATCTCAAAATAATTCAAAGGGAACCCCCAAAAAATGAACCGTAAACAAAATTTAAAAGATGATCCTCAAAAGAAACTACAACGTGGCCTTGATAACCGTCACGTACAACTTATAGCCCTTGGTGGGGCTATTGGAACGGGACTCTTCATGGGATCAGGAAAAACAATTAGTGTAGCAGGCCCTTCTATCATACTTGTTTATGCTATTATTGGATGTGCCCTATACTTTGTCATGCGTGCGATGGGAGAATTATTGCTTTCTAATCCACAATATCGGTCTCTTATTGATTTTTCAACCGATATGCTAGGACCGGGAATCGCTTTTTTTGTTGGCTGGAACTATTGGTTAAGCTGGGTTGTAACTGGAGCGGCAGATATTATTGCTATCATTAACTATATGCATTTCTGGTGGCCAACACTTAATCCATGGATTGTTGTTTTTGCGTGCATTGGTTTCTTTTTAGTCCTTAACCTCCTTGCCGTAAAGTTTTTCGGTGAACTTGAATTCTGGTTTGGTCTTATTAAAGTTGTAGCAATTTTAGCATTAGTTATTGTTGGATTTTATATGATCGCTACAGGCTTTACCTCTCCAAATGGTACGGTTGCTTCTCTCAGTCACGTATGGAATGGCGGAGATATATTCCCCCGAGGAATTACAGGTTTTTTTGCTGGATTTCAAATTGCCATTTTTTCTTTTGTTGGGATAGAAATTGCTGGAACAACAGCAGCTGAAGTCAAAGAACCTAAAAAAGTTCTCCCTAAAGCAATTAATGCAATACCTGTGCGTATTGTACTTTTTTACATCCTTTCTCTTGCTGTGATTATGTCCGTTACACCTTGGAATCAAATTGTTCCAGAAAAAAGCCCCTTTGTCTCGATGTTTTGGCTTGCAGGCATTCCAATAGCTGCGGGTTTAGTCAATTTTGTTGTTCTCACCTCGGCTGCCTCTTCAGCCAATAGTGGTATTTTTTCGACGAGCCGCATGATATACGGGCTTGCAACACAAAAAGGTGCCCCTCCAATTTTGGGCAAGCTTTCTAAATACCGTGTTCCAGCCAATGCCCTCTTCTTTTCTTGCTTATGTATTTTAGTAGGATATACAATTGCATCATCATCTCCAAGCATCATAAGTGCTTTTACAATTGTGACCTGCATTTCAGCCATTGCATTTTTATTCGTATGGTCTGTCATTTTGATTAGCTATATTGTGTATCGTCGCAATCACCCTCATTTACATGCTGAGTCCGTCTACAAAATGCCAGGTGGTGTCATCATGTGTGGGATTGTGTTAGTATTTTTTGCTTTCATGCTCTATTTGTTGACATTAGAACATGATACCTTCACAGCTTTAAAGTACAGTATCTTCTGGTTTATTTTCTTAGGCATAATGTATTTTATGTTTATAAGAAAAAAATTGCCCCAAAAAAATAAATAAAATCTATACAAAACGTCTCAAAAAAGGGTAACTAAGGTTACTCTTTTTTTTTTACTAAATCTTCTTTGACACCTTAAAAGCGGATTTTTCCTAGCACCGGTTTGTAAACAATCTGACCTGTTAAAGGAAATGCTGCTGATCGCTTATATGGTTCACCTACATAAAGCTCTATGGGTAACCTCTCCCCTAAGTACTGACCACATAAAATACCTAATATATAAAATTTTCTATGCTTTATCACTGCTCTAAACAAGGGGGCAGGACATAATAGGATAAGGCACGAGCTATTCTATAAAGAATTTTCTATAAACTTCACCTACATTATTTATTAAAACATATTTAGATTTTACCTAAAATCCCTGAAATTTTTTATATAAAAATACTTTTTAAATAAACTATAGATTCTTATTTTTTCAATACTATTTTATTATATTATTATATATTAATTATAGTTATTATGAATATAAAATTAAAATATAAAAATTATAAATAGTAACAAGTAAATCATTATTATTTATATAATATAATTTTAATATAAATATGTATAAATAACAATAAATTAAAATTTTATACTAAAGTTTATATGACATAAATTCTATATAAAATAATTATTTCATTAAATTATAAATTTTTTCTTTATTTAAATAAAATAATAGAAAAAAATTCCTTTACTAATCAGCCATATCGTGTTCCGATAGAAGAGATTGACTTTATTAGGATAATTTTTATTTTAAAATAACTAAAGGGAACTTCCCAAAAATGAACAAACAGAATTTAGAAAAAAAAACTAAGAAGAAGTTGCAACGTGGACTCCATAATCGCCACATACAACTTATAGCTCTTGGTGGAGCGATTGGAACAGGTCTCTTTATGGGATCAGGAAAAACAATCAGTGTAGCAGGTCCCTCAATCCTCCTCGTTTATGCGATTATTGGTTGTGCCCTATACTTTGTCATGCGTGCGATGGGAGAATTATTGCTTTCTAATACGCAATATCGATCTTTTATTGACTTCTCGACCGATCTTCTGGGGCCATGTGCCGGATTCTTTATCGGCTGGACATACTGGTTGTGTTGGATTGTCACTGGAACTGCTGAAATTATTGCTATTGTCAGTTATGCACACTTTTGGTGGCCTGAACTCAATCCATGGCTTCCTGTTATCATTGGCCTTATGTCCTTTTTAATCCTTAACCTCGTCGCCGTCAAACTCTTTGGAGAACTTGAATTTTGGTTTGGCTTTATCAAAATTATAGCAATTTTAGTTTTAATTGTTGTGGGATTTTATATGATCTTCACCGGTTTTATCTCTCCAAACGGTACGATTGCTTCCCTTAGCAATATATGGAATGGAGGAAATCTTTTCCCACGAGGAATTACTGGTTTTTTTGCTGGATTTCAAATTGCTATTTTTGCTTTTGTTGGCATTGAGCTGGCAGGAACAGCTGCTGCTGAAGTAAAAGAGCCTCAAAAAGCCCTACCACAAGCTGTCAATTCAATACCAGTCCGCATTGTATTCTTTTATCTTTTCTCTCTTCTCGTGATTATGTCTGTGACGCCTTGGGATCAAATCAGTCCAGAGAAAAGCCCTTTTGTAACAATGTATGCACTTATTGGTATTCCAACTGCAGCTGGTTTAATGAACTTTGTTGCCCTTACAGCAGCCGCTTCTTCCGCAAATAGTGGAATTTTTTCTACCAGCCGTATGGTATATGGGCTAGCAACACAAAAAGGAGCACCTAAATTTTTAGGGAAACTTTCTCGTAATCACGTTCCAGCCAACGCATTATTCTTTTCATGTTTATGCATCTTATTAGGTTATGCAGTTATAACGTTATCTCAAACCCTCATAGCTGCTTTTACAATTGTTACGACAATTGCCGCAACGTTATTTATATTTGTGTGGTCTATCATTTTAATTAGCTATATTGTCTATCGTCGCAATCGTCCTCTCCAGCACACTGTCTCTCCTTATAAAATGCCTGGAGGTATTGTTATGTGTTGGGCGCTTCTCGTTTTCTTTGCATTCATTATTTATTTATTGTCATTAGAGCCAGATACTGCCATAGCTTTAAAATACATTCCAGTATGGTTTATATTTTTAGGCATTGTATATTTTCTTTTTGGAAGAAAGAATTATGCAAAAACTTAAAAAATAAAGCTCTTTAAACAATAAAGATTTTGTTACAAGAAAACCTATAAAAAAGGGTAACTCAAGTTACCCTTTTTTGATATTTGTCTATAAAATTATAACGGTGATAAAATATCTCCGAGGAGACTTCAATTACGTTCTTTATCAACCAAAGCGTTAGATTTTATCCAAGGCATCATAGCACGAAGTTTTTTACCAACTTCTTCAATAGGATGATTATCGTTTAAACGCCGCATACTTTTAAAATGAGCCGCACCTGCCTTATATTCTTGAATCCAATTTGATGTAAATTTACCTGTTTGAATATCTTTCAATATACGTTTCATTTCTGCCCTGGTTTCATCCGTAATCACACGTGGACCAGACATGTATTCACCCCATTCAGCTGTATTAGAAATAGAATAATTCATATTTGCAATGCCCCCTTCATACATGAGATCAACAATCAGTTTAACCTCATGTAAACACTCAAAATAAGCCATTTCTGGTGCATAACCTGCTTGTGTTAGTGTTTCATACCCTGCTCGAATCAGCTCAACAAGACCACCACACAGAACCGCTTGTTCACCAAAAAGATCCGTTTCACACTCTTCTTTAAATGTTGTTTCAATCACCCCAGCACGTCCACCACCAAGTCCACATGCATAAGATAATGCTACACTATGAGCATGCCCCGAAGCATCTTGTGCCACCGCTATTAAGCAAGGAACACCACAACCCCGTTGGTATTCATGACGAACTGTATGCCCTGGACCTTTAGGAGCAATCATCACAATATCAACGGTTTTTTTAGGTTCAATCAAGCCAAAATGAATGCTTAAACCATGGGCAAAAGCAATCGCCGCCCCATCACGTAAATGGCCATGAATATGCTCTTTATAAATATCAGCTTGTAACTCATCTGGTGTTGCCATCATGATGAGATCTGCCCATTTTGCTGCTTCAGCAACACTCACCACTTCAAAACCATCAGCCTTAGCCTTTTTAACTGTTTCCGACCCTGAACGCAAAGCTATTTGCACATTTTGGACGCCGGAATCTTTCAAATTTAAAGCGTGCGCACGCCCTTGAGAACCATAACCAATAATGGCCACTTTTCTTCCTTTAATAAGATTAACATCCGCATCACGATCATAATAAACACGCATAAAAATACTTCCTTCTTTCTCTATTTAAACTGGATTTCAGATTATTTTCATTAAATAAGAAACATTATCTTTAGTGCATTGCACACTCATAAAGATAAAAAATGCTGCTTATAAAAACACAGCAATTGAATAATCTTTTAAAGTTTACATATTGCATAGAAAAACTGTAGCCCCCCAAATATTCCCAAAACATATATGAATCCCCAAATAAACTTCAACTGCTGTCCTACAAAGGCGATACTTACACAAAACAAGATTTCTAAAGAAAATATATCTGCTAAGATTTTATTCTTCTATCGCACAACAAAACGTTATAGCCTAAAAATTAAGATACAACATATAACTTCTAGCATGAACCAAATTAATATGGATAGCAAGAAAAATTACAAAATAACAAGCGTTGTTTTAAGGCAGCCTTCAAAAACATATATATAACAATATCTCTGAAATAACAAAAAATATACATTCCTTTACAACTTTTACTTTTTATATTCTCTAATAGCCTCGCCTGTCACACAAAACAAAAAGCCCAAAATGGAGCACTCTTATGTTATTCACCCACGCATTAAAAAAATATCTCACTATACTCGAGCTCTTTTCAAGAAGTCCTAGCCTAAAATTTGTAAAAGTCTAAGATTTATTAGGCCCTATTTCCTTCCTAAAACGATAAGTTGATATTATCACTCTAGTTTTTTCTCCAAATGTTACAGCAACGCGTATTGCATTGATCTCATTTATAAAAAGAATAGAATATTTATAATACGTGCTAACAGGACTATTTATTTAAACAGATATAAAATTATTTTTTTTTAAGATAAACTGAGCTTTATAAAAATTTCTTTTCCAATTTTATGGAGAGAAAAGGATTAAGATAATAACCGGAGAAAACGCCGAACAGTCTCATGTATTCCATACTCCAACGCATCAGCAATAAGCCCATGGCCAATAGAAACTTCATCAAGCCAGGGAATATTTTTGATCAGAGCAGGAAGATTCATAATCGTTAGATCATGTCCAGCATTCATACCTAACTGTAACTCTTTTGCTTTTTTTGCGGCTAAAACAAGTTTATCGAGCTCTTGATCTTGTTTTATTTTATTCTGAAATGCACCACCATAAGGTCCCGTATAAAATTCTACACGATCAGCCCCTATTGCTTTAGCAATATCAAGACCATCAATAGAAGGATTAGCAAATAGTGATACACGAATTTTTTTTTCCTTTAAACGCTGAATAATAGGGGCTAAAAATTCTGCATTCTGAGCAAAATCCCACCCATGATCAGATGTTGATTGATCTGGATCATCAGGAACAAGAGTGATCTGGTCAGCATAGTTTTCAGCAATACCCAAAAACTGCTCACTTGGATAACCTTCAATATTAAACTCAGCCGTAGGAAAAGTGTTCTTTATTAAACCGTATATATCTGGCAAATCCGCAAAACGAATATGCCTTTCATCGGGGCGCGGATGAACCGTCAAACCTGCCGCTCCAGCAGCAAGCGCTATATGACCAATATTCTTGATACTTGGCCACGGAAGATTACGTCGATTACGCAAAACAGCAACAGCATTAAGATTAACCGAAAGTTTTACTGCCATGCCCATTTCCATTTTCTACAGTGTGTAACAAGATAGAAAAAAGGCGTTTTCTACCTGAAACTTGGATGATACACATATTTTTTCTATCGAACAATCGTTAAACGCTCTGCTGCACGAGTAATGCCCGTATAAAGCCAGCGTGCATACATATCACGAAAGGCAAAACTTTCATCAAACAAAACGACATTATTCCATTGAGAACCTTGCGCTTTATGAACCGTCAAAGCATACCCATAATCAAAATCGTCATATCGCTTTTTTAATGCCCACGAAATTTCCTGGTCAGGGTTTTCAAAGGCTGCTTTTAAAAGTTTAATCTTTGTTACCCCACGCTCACTTTCTTCTGGTTTCACAAGAAGATTAATACTTGGTTTTACTGTCTCCTTCTGTGAAGTCATCACCTTCCATAAAGAGCCATTTAACAAACCTTTAGGAGGATCATTTCGCAAACACACAAGCTTATCTCCAGCTTGTGGATAATCTGCTGTAAATCCCTTTAACATACGCAAACGCTGATTATAAAGGTGGCGAGTACGATTAATCCCGACCAAGACCTGATCCGCATCCAAAACCAATTGTTGATTAACCTCTTTACGTGTCACAACGCGCGCTTCTCCATAGTCACCATAAGCAATATCGCGTCCTTCACGCACGTCCATAGCAAGCCGGATAATCGGATTATCTCTCGCTTGCCGATGAATTTCTGAGAGAAGAAAATCTGGCTCACTATTAGAAAAAAATCCTCCTCCTGAGATAGGAGGCAATTGACCTGGATCACCAAGAACAAGAATTGGCGTTCTAAAGCTCATTAAATCACGCGCTAATTGTTCATCAACCATTGAGCACTCATCAACAATAATGAGTTTAGCTTGTGCAGCAGCACTTCTTCGATTTAATGTAAATGTTGGAGCAATAGACTTTTTTCCCGTAATTTCATCAGAAACTTCTTCTTCTCCACGCGGACAATAAATTAGCGAATGAATCGTACAAGCATTGCTTGCACCTTTAGAACGCAAAACCTGCGCTGCCTTGCCCGTAAAAGCAGCAAACTGGACAGAACCATCAACGGTCTCTGCAAAATAGCGCGCAAGCGTCGTCTTACCCGTTCCCGCATAGCCAAAAAGACGAAAAAGTGGAGAACGCCCTTCCCTCAACCATGCAGCAACAGCTTTCAATGCATTATCTTGTTCCAACGAAAATTGCATAATTTATCAAAATAAGATTCGTATAAAAAGAGCAAGTATTTTGCCAACAAAACCACTCTCAAGAAAAAGTTTATCATTTAAGAATTTTTGATCTCAAGCCATCTCACTCCTGTCACGGAACAATCATTATAGCAATGGCTCATCTTGCAAACACTTCAATAATTTAAATTTATATCCAAGCGAAATTTGCACTAACCTCCCACCACCTCCCCGTGAGGCAAAATATCCTTTCCTACAGCAGATAGACAAACAAATGAATGAAAGACACACAATAAATGGAAACAGCCTATACATTTCTGCTACCTCATCTTGAGAACTAAAGAGGATGGCTAAAAAAAACTTTTAATATATAGAATTGCAAATTCTTCATGACAAAACATTCCCCTTATACAAGATATGAAAAGTATAATCTCATGGATTCTATTCCATACTTTACGCCATCAATCAGCTCCCTTACCCATAAAAACAAAACGCGCATATCACAATGAAAATAAATTGAATATAATCAATAAAGCTGTCAAAGCTTTTTGAAAAGGAGATTAAAAAATTTAATAACAGTTTCTTAATCCTATCGAAGACCGCAAAAAACTTCTAACACTCTCCCTCGCATCACAACTTTCAACATATGCGTGTTTCAAGTATGCATGACACTCAAATCAAAGAAATATGGCAGCACACACCCTTACAATAATCCAACAAATGATTGTACATACTTTAAAAGAAACTAAAAAATAAGGAGAAGAATTAAGAGAAATCATTCAATTAGATGATCTATTGAGCATGAAACCTCATGCTATTTTTGTCACACAGCGCGTTCAACTTTGATTGAAAAAGGAACGATAGAAAAAATATCAAGTTTGGAAAGTTCTACTGACTTTGCGCGGGATGTTTATGACAGCAATCCAATATATGAGAGCAAACTATTGTAATCAGAGAGAGTTTCTTTGCGCACCGCATCTAGGCTATGTGACTAGAGAAAACTTTGAGAATTATACTGAAAAAGCTTGCCAAAATATATATAGTGTCTTTTATGAAGAGCACTTAATGCCGACTAGCCAATGTTTGTAAAATTTATTCTTTATCGCTAACATATCAAATTTGCACGACACATCATAGCTTATTTCCTGAAATTAAGCGTATTTCTTAGCTTTCATATGAAGAGCAACATATTGACAGATTTTTATGTAATCAGCATAAAATACCTCATTTATTGTTGCAATCCTTATTCAAAAAGGCTACGAAGGCCCTTTATTTGGAGGGGGACATAGTGAGCAATAATAAATTTATAGAAAAAAGTTATTATCGATGGATTATATTGTTTGTTGCCACTATCGCTCAAGCATCAGCTTGCTTCTTTATTCAAGGAATTGGTCCTTTAGCTGAATTTTTTAAGAGGGATTTCTCGCTGAGTGACTCTCAAATAGGTTTGCTGTCTTCAGCGGCACAGTTCCTACCTATTATTGGGTTACTTATAGCTGGCGAATTACTCGATAAGTTTAACGAGCGCTATATTGTTGGCGTTGGCGCAATCGGCGTTTCTGTTGCTCTTTTGTTGGGAGCAATCGCAGATAACTATATTTCCCTTTTGGTTTGTTTGCTCATTGTAGGGGGATTTTATAGTTCTGCTCAACCCGGTGGTGCTAAATCTGTTTCTTCATGGTTTCCACAATCACAACGCGGATTTGCAATGGGAATAAGGCAAGCAGGGCTACCATTAGGTGGTGCATTAGCCGGGATAGTTCTTCCTGCTAGTGCGCTTGTCTATGGCATACAAGGTGCATTTTTGGTCGGTGCCATCGTTTCTTTTTTAGGTGGATGTATTTTTATTATTTTTTATCACTCACCAACAAAAGATATCACTATCGTTCCAGAAAAAAGGGGAAGAATTTCGTTTTATGAAAATGTAAGCTCTCGTCTTGCAATGCTGGCTGCGCCGCATATGAAGAATATTATTTTTTCAGGCGTTTCACTTGTGATCGTCCAATACGTTTTAACTATTTTTATAAGTATTTATTTTTATAGAATCTATCACCTGTCTCTAGATAAAAGTGCTTATTTGTTTTTTGTTTCACAAGCTTCTGGTGCCTTAGGAAGAGTTATTTTAGCAGCGTGGAGTGATCATTGTAGAAAAGGACGATTTTTTCCTGTCTTGTTTTGCATGATTGCAGTCGTTTTTGGGCTTTTAATATTAATTTTGGGCATGAGTGGATCCATAATTTATTTAACTCTTTTATCTGCTTGGTTAGGTTTTTTTGGAATGGGATGGTATGGCCCTTGGGTTGCTTACATTGTAGACTCTTCACCGAAAGAAAGCGTTGGCTTTTCTCTAGGGTTAGCGATGTCTGTAAATCAAATCGCAATTATGACTGCTCCACCATTATTTGGATTAATCCAAGATTTTACAGACACTTATTTACTAACATGGTTGATTTTAATTTTTATGACTGTTTTTTCACTTTTCTTAATAAAAAAGTAGACAAATATAATTGGGGAAGAAATTATAACGATAAATGAAAATACTTGAGAGTTGAGCAATAGCGAAAGAGACAAGCTTTGGAAAACTTTAGATCAATATTATTTATAATCCATACGGTGGGTATTGAATATTCGGTTGAGCTAAAAAAATGTATTATCTAAAAAATGCAACAAAATAGCTATGAATGTGAAGATATGAATTAAAAAAACAAACAGCGCGTACCAATAAATTCAAATATCATTAGGCACACGACTTACAACATTTTTTAGATGAACAAATAATCATACACTCCATGTCTTTAAATAAAGCCCCATGTCTTTAAATAAAAAATGAAAATCATAAAATGATCTCTAAGGACAATACAAACACTCCACAAAGAAGAGACAGAGATGAAGACTCCAAAGAGTTCATCATCTCTTTCCTTCACTATTTTGCTAACATATTCATTTTATACAAGAATTTTTCCCGCAGAAGAAACAGCATTTGCAACAGTTTCCTCACTTGCTTCATCGGGTAATAACATCTCATTATGAGCACATCCCGATGGGATCATAGGAAAACAGTTTTCTAAATGATAAACACGACAATCAAAAAGAACAGGCTTATCACAATCAATCATCTGCTGAATTTTATCATCAAGTTCATCGGGTTTTGAACAATAAATTCCCACCGCTCCATAAGCTTGTGCCAATTTCACAAAGTCAGGCATAGATTCTGTATAAGAATGAGAAAGACGATTACCATGCAGCAATTGCTGCCACTGGCGAACCATTCCCATGTACTGATTATTTAAAATAAAAATTTTTACAGGTGTGTCATGTTGAATAGCTGTTGCAAGTTCTTGAATATTCATCTGAATGGAAGCATCACCAGAGATACAAACAACAAGTGCATCAGGATGGGCTATTTGAACACCAATTGCCGCAGGAAGACCATACCCCATCGTTCCAAGACCACCAGAAGTCATCCAATGTTTTGGTTCATCAAAATGATAATACTGCGCTGCCCACATCTGATGCTGTCCGACATCCGTTGTAATATAAGCACGAGAATCTTTGGTCAGTGCATAAAGTCGTTCAAGAGCATATTGAGGCATGATAACATCTTTTTTTTCCATATATGCCAATGAATTACGCGCTCTCCAGCGATTAATTTGCGTCCACCATATTTTTCGACTTTCTTGATCAAACTTTGATTTCTGCTCATGCAAATGTTGCATTATATCTGCCAAAACATGCCCCACATCACCAATAAGTGGAACTTCTGCTTTGACAATTTTATTGATTGAAGAAGGATCAATATCAATATGAATAATACGTGCATGAGGTGCAAATGCATCAAGGCGCCCCGTGATACGATCATCAAACCGTGCTCCAACAGCCAACATGACATCACAATCATGCATAGCCATATTAGCCTCATAGGTTCCATGCATTCCCAGCATTCCCAGCCAATTTTTATGAGAAGCAGGATACGCACCAAGTCCCATTAAGGTTGAAGTAATGGGAAAATCTCCCCATTGAACCAAATTACGCAAAAGCCGGATAGCCTCCTCCCCCGATGAAATAACACCACCACCAGAATAAATAACAGGGCGTTTTGCCTCAACTAAAAGAGAAACAGCAGTTGCAATAGCCTCACGATTATTCCCTTTCAACGGTAGAGAAGAATGCAAAGCCTCTTGAACTTGAGGCGCTCTATAAAATCCTGAAGCAAATTGAACATCCTTGGGAATATCAATCAAAACCGGTCCTGGGCGTCCCGAACGCGCAAGAGAAAAAGCTTCATGAATAATATTCGCAAGATCATTGACATCTTTAACCAACCAATTACGCTTCGTACAAGGCTTTGTAATTCCAACTGTATCAGCCTCTTGAAAAGCATTTGTTCCAATTAGCGTTGTCGCTACCTGACCAGAAAAACAAACAAGAGGGATAGAATCCATGAGTGCATCTTGCAAAGGTGTCACAGCATTCGTTGCCCCTGGACCAGAAGTCACAAGCATAACGCCGACCTTTCCAGTGCTGCGTGCATAGCCTTCAGCGGCATGTCCCGCAGCTTGCTCATGACGCACCAAAATATGCTGGAGTGTATCTTGATGATAAAGAACGTCAAAAATAGGAAGAACAGCCCCACCAGGATAACCAAAAATATGTGTAACCCCTTGATCTATAAGAGCCTGAATCACTATTTCAGCCCCCGACATTACTTTTCCATCTGTACTCTCTTGCTGTCTTGGATTATTTATCATTTTTCCCACTCACCTACTTGATAGGACAATAAAAAAAGCCCCTAACGGAGCCCATAAAAAAAGACTCTCAAGGAGCCCTCTACACAACACATATTGTATGATCTCCCCCTTTATTCCAACGCATAAAGTATATAAAAAAACTCTTTATAAAGAAATTTTTAATTCCATTGACCCCATTCGTCAATAAAAAATTAATATTTTCTCAAAATTTCTTCTTAAAGCTCCAGTTCTTTCATCAAGAACTAAGCCTCCATTCTTCATCAAATTGATGACGAAACCATGTCATTTGTCTTTTTGCATATCTCCTTGTTTGTGTTTTCACCGCTTCCAGAGCATTTTCAAAGCTTCTATATCCATCTAAATAAGCCATAAATTCAGGTATACCAATCGCTTTCATCGCTGGTAACGAAGGAGAAAGCATCAGTTTCTTTATGGCCATCACCTCTTCTAAAGCCCCTCTTTCAATCATAGAGTCCAAGCGTTTATGAATACGTTCATAAAGCAAAGAGCGGGGTGGCATGAGAAGAATTTTTTTAGCACAATGGGACGCAATAAGAGGTGTTGTTTTTTGCTTCTGCCACCAACTGAGCTTTTCACCGGTTGCCTCATAAACTTCCAAAGCACGAACAATACGCTGTCCATCTTGCGAAGAAATCTTTTCAGCAACAACAGCATCAATCTGTAACAACTGGCGATAAAGACTTGCAACACCCTCTTTATCAAGCAGCAAACGCCATTTTTGCCGCACAATATCTGGAACATGAGGGATTTGCGAAATCCCCTCTAAAAGAGCACGAAAATAAAGTCCTGTTCCACCAACAAAAATAATGGATCTCGATGTAAAGGTAACCAACAACTTCTCAACATCAGACAACCATTGTCCTACCGAATAGTTCACTGCAGGATTCACATGACCATACAAATAATGTGGAACAATCGCAGTATCAGTCGCCCTCGGCCGAGCTGTTAAAATATTGAGAACATCATAAACCTGCATGGAATCCGTATTAATAATGAGAGCATTTTTTTCTTGGGCCATTTGCAAAGCAAGTTTTGATTTTCCACTCGCCGTGGGTCCTGCTATCAATGTAATTGTTCTCTGTGTCATGAAGAGCAATTCCTACTAATCAGAAACTTATTGCAACGTGCATAACTACCTGCAAAGACCCTGTATTTTTCTCCATTATCATAAAGTAAAAACTTTACAAAAATACGAATAAGACTTCACCTTCAAGATAAAGAAAACTTGTATGAAAATTATAAAAGAAAAAAATGGATCTAATAACAACATCAAAGGAATTTTCCAAGAATCTTTGCTATCATACTTCAATAATAAACCCTGGTCATAATTATTCTGTCCATCAGAGCATTAAAAATAGGCTCTTCGTTCTCATTTATGAAAATAATACTAAGCTAAATCTATACAATCAAACAGATTTATTTTTCCTATAACAACAGCATATTGCTCTGACTTATAATAAGAGACTCTGAAACTTTCTTTTTTATCACTACTTTTTTTCATTTATCATGAAGATAAGATGTAAAATGCTCTCTACAGTACAAAAGGTATCATTACAAAATGAAAATCTCCCTCGGTAAAACATTACTTATAATAGTAATTGAGCATTTCGCAATTTACCTGCAAGCTTCATAAGATTAATTTATTTTGCTTCCTTTCTCATAAGGCATAAGATCATTCACCTGCGCAATCCAAAGATATAAAAATCACTTAAAAAAAAGACAGTAAACAATTGCTAACTTATACTTTTATTCAGCGCAAAAATGGAGCCATCCAATGGACTTTATGTCATACAATCCATACGCTCCATCATGAAATGAGCTTAAAAATACTAGATAGATGTTACACTGAGCCACCTAAATACCTATATATTAAGGCTAATAAAAACAAAAAACGAATTCTTCAAACATCAATCCTATAAGGCATCAATCCATTGGGATCGTTACGAACCGTAACTCTCCATCTGGACGTGCTACGATGAAGAGAGCATTTTTGCGTCCAGCTTCACGTAATTTATGAAAACGCTTTTTAGCCTCATCAATTGTTGTAATAGCACTCTGATTGATATCAACAATCACTTCACCAACGCGAATACGCTTTTTATCCGCAGCACTATTTTGTGTAACAGATGTCACCACGAGTCCTCGAAGTTTATCTGAAATTGAATAACGATGACGCAAATCCTCTGTCAATTCAGATAACGTCATGCCCATCAATTGCATTGTCACACTTTTCGGCAGATCATTATTTTCTTTATCCTCGACTTCTTCTTCTGTATCTTCATTGTCATCGGTCTCAATCAAACGTCCAAGCTTAACTTTTACGGTTTTTTCTTGTCCATTCCGTAAAATAGTAACATCCACAACTCTCCCTTCTGCACTCTCCGCGACTAAACGGGGTAAATCATGTGCATGCTTAATTTTGGCATTCCCAAAAGACAGAATAACATCTCCTGTTTGCAACTGGCTATTATCGACATTGTTTTTTTCCGTCTGTTCTATTTTACCAGCCACCAACGCTCCTACAGCATTTTCCAGCTTCAAACTTTTTGCAATACCTTCTGTCACCGGCTGAATACGAATAGCCAGCCAACCACGTCTTATTTCTCCAAAGTCACGCAATTGATTAATAATAGAAAGGGCCATATCTGATGGAATAGCAAACCCAATACCAATCGATCCTCCAGAAGGAGAAACAATGGCTGTATTAATGCCAATGACTTCACCATTTCTATCAAATAACGGACCACCAGAATTACCTCGATTAATCGCTGCATCTGTTTGAATAAAATTATCATAAGGACCAGCATTAAGATCACGGTTACGTGCAGAAATAATACCAACCGTTACACTCCCCCCAAAACCATAAGGGTTACCAATCGCCATAACCCAATCACCAATACGTGCTTTTTCTGAATCACCAAAACGCACAGCTTTTAATTTTTTACTTCCCGCATCCACTTGAAGCAACGCCAAATCCGTTTTGCTATCCTTGCCAAGGAGCTTCGCCTTAAGTTTTGCACCATCCGTAAAATTCACTTCAATATCATCAGCATCAACGATAACATGATAATTTGTAACAATAAGCCCTTTTTGTGCATCAATTACAAAACCAGATCCCAAAGAACGCACCTTTTGAAATTGACTATTTTTTTCCCCCTCTTTAGGTGTAAAAAAATCATTAAAATATTCTTCTAGTAATGAATCTTTTGGAATAACGGGTATCGAAGTATTTTCATCCTGTTCTGTTCCTTCAACAGTCTGTGCCGTAGAAATATTCACAACCGTCTCCAAAAGCTCAGAAGCTAAATCAGGAACGGAAGGCAATGTTTTATTTGTCTCTGCACTCCAAGACAAACGCATGGATCCTGATAAAAACAAAAGCACACAAAAAATAACTCTTGTGATAAAAGACTTCAAAAATATATTTCTACTCACAATACTTCTACCCATGGCATGCCTTTAAACCAAAGCTGTAAAGAGCCTTACTTAATACTTATTATGCAAAATCAGTATGGCTTAACATTCTCTTACATTCATCATAAAAACAAGGAGCTCATAGAGGATACTGCTCATATAAGTACCCTCCATACACTGTTTCATCTATTCCCCGCTGGACTTTGAATCAGTTTTATTCAAATTAGGACTCATTGTTGATGAAAGTTTTTTCTTTGCTTGCGGAGAATTTCGAAAATAAAAAAAGAAATCCTCATTTGGTGAAATTACCATCGGTATTCTCTCTAAATTTTTATACTGCTCCATCGCTAACCAAAAATCGTAAAAAGATGGATTAGCTTCTCGCGCTTTGAGTAAAATGCGAATACTTTCAGCCTGTCCTTCACCACGGGTAATTTCAGCATCACGTTTTGCAGCCGCCACAATTTCTTCATATTCACGATTTGCCTCTGCGACAATACGGTCTCGTTCTTGTTGACCACGAGCGCGAATATTTTCCGCAACGGCTTCCCGCTCCGCAGCCATTTGCCGATAAACATCTTCTGAAACAGCATCAGTTAAATCGGTTTTTCGAATACGCACATCAACAATCTTAATACCCAGCGAACCAGCATCTATAGAAAATTGCC
Source organism: Bartonella saheliensis (assembly GCF_902162175.1). Lineage (NCBI taxonomy): Bacteria > Pseudomonadati > Pseudomonadota > Alphaproteobacteria > Hyphomicrobiales > Bartonellaceae > Bartonella > Bartonella saheliensis. The sequence goes on along the minus strand of NZ_LR607199.1, from coordinate 88,214 downwards.
TTTGAACCTCAGCCATCATCGCACCTCGTTCATCCGATAAGGCTGCTTTAAATTCTCGCTTACCATAAACAGCTCGCAAGGCATCAATAAAGCGTGGTGCGAGATTTTCACGCGCTGCAATTTGCGGGCGCCCTGAAGCAATACGCTGTAAAAATAATTTAGGATCGGTAATACGATAAATGAAGAACGCATCCACCTCATAATAAGCCCCCCCACGAACTTGCACAGATTGTGTAGGAACATCGTAACGCAGCAGTCGATTATCCACCACAATCATCTTATCCACAAAAGGTATTTTCACATAAATTCCAGGATTAGATTCTACCTTAACAATCTGTCCAAAACGCTTAATAGCAACTTGTTGACGAGGATAGACAACAAAAAATGACATCCACAATATAATCAAAAAAATTATTATAGTACTAAAAACAAACAAAAAACGAGATTGCTGCATGATTAACGTCCTCCAGAAATCTGAGTGTCCAAGAGCGATGTAGAACGTGCTGATTTTATTTTTGCTTTTTCTGATAAATTATGACGCAGCAATTCATTCAAAGGAAGATAAGGCACCGCAGGAGAATTAATTTGATCGAGAACCAATTTATTGGGTGAAGAAAAAATACGCCCCATCGTCTCCATATAAAGACGATACCGTGCAGCCTCTGGTGAAATTGCAGCTTCACGAGCTATAGCCTGAAAACGTTCAGCACGCCCTGTTGCCTCTTCAATCATTTGTGCTTTTTCACCTTTTGCGATTTCCCGTGTCCGTGAAGCTTCACCATTTGCTAAACCAATCTTCGTAAAACGCACACGATTCCCTTCTTCAATCATTCGTCCACGTTCCTGCTCAGCCTGCTGAACAGAATTAAACGCCGCAGCAACTTTGGTAGGAGGAGCAGCTTCACTGATCGATACACGACTTATTTCAACCCCAAGTTGATACTTATCGACAGTCAACTGAGTAATCTTTCTCACATCGTTAGCAACTTCTTCTTTTTTATCGCGTAAAACATCATCAACAGGTCTTGAGCCAATGACTTCCCGCATTGCACTTTCGGCGACCTGACGAACAGTTCCCTCTTGATCATTTACATTGAATAAAAATTGTCCTGGATGTGAAATGCGATAGTAAACGGAAAAATTGACATTCACAATATTTTGATCACTCGACAGCATCAAACCTTCACTCTGTTGTCTCTGTCCAGGCTGTCCACCAATTGCAATTGTTTTTTCCGTTAAAGGTACTTTCATATAAGTTTCAATTGGCCAAAAATGAAAATGCAAACCATCACCGATAATTTCTTCTTTAGGAACACCGAAACGCAATTCTACTGCTTGCTCATTTTGTTGGACAATATAAAGTGACTGATAGAGAAAGAAACACACAGCAAGAAGAAGGAACAAAATAAAAACGCCCCCCCGACTAAATTGTTTAAAATGATCCTGCCCTTTACGCAAAATATCATCGAGATTGGGACCATTTCCGCCACCATTATTGCCACCAGAACCAAAAAGATTCTTAGCCGATGTCTTTTTGTCACCACTGTTCTTATTTTTATCGCCACTCCATGGGCCACCACCATTTTGATTTGTCCAGGGCATTATCACCTCTTTAACTGACTACCATTCATTCAAATACCGATCCTTCACTTAAAGCCTATAGGTTTTTTCTTATCTCAATTACGCAACAGATAAACCCTTTCCACTTCATATCACAAAAATTATTTCCGCTCATAAACAACAAAACGTGTTGGATGACTATCTTTATCCCCTTTGGGGATATCTTGTGTTTGCACGATAGTCCACTTTTCTTTATCAAAAATAGGAAAAAAACTATCACCTTCTATAGAAGCTAAAACTTCTGTAAGAAATATTTTATCAGCAAGTCCAAACCCTTGTTTAAAAATTTCACCCCCACCAATAATAAAAATTTCCTCTACATCATTTTGAGAAGCGGCATTTGTTGCAAGAGAACAAGCCTGTGATAAAGAATGCGCAACAATCGCCCCTTCAGCACTAAAAGTACAATCGCGCGTAATGACGATATTTGTGCGCTTTGGTAAAGGTCTCCCGATAGAATCCCAAGTTTTTCGCCCCATTATAATAGGCTTACCCAATGTCAGCGCCTTAAAGCGTTGCAAATCTGTTGATAAATGCCAAGGCATTGTACCTTTACAACCAATAACGCCATTTTCTGCAACAGCAGCAATTAAACAAATGGAAATCTTCATATTGCTACCGGGGCTTTAATATGGGGGTGTGCTTCATAATTAAGCAATTCAAAATCCTCAAATTTAAAAGAAAAAAGATCTGTTACCGCTGGATTTATACGCATACATGGCAAAGCATTTGGTATACGAGACAATTGATATTTTGCCTGTTCAAAATGATTAGAATAAAGATGAGCGTCCCCCAACGTATGAATAAAATCTCCAACTTTAAGGCCACTGACTTGCGCAATCATCATCGTTAACAATGCATAGGACGCAATATTAAATGGAACTCCTAAGAAAATATCTGCCGAACGCTGGTAAAGCTGACAGGATAATTTACCCTCAGCAATGTAAAATTGAAAGAAACAATGACAAGGCGGAAGAGCCATTTCTTCTATCAAGGCGGGGTTCCATGCTGATACAATGAGACGACGAGAATGAGGCGTCTCCTTAATCATAGTCAATAGATTACTGATTTGATCAATATGACGCCCATCAGGAGCTGGCCAAGAACGCCACTGATACCCATAAACAGGACCAAGATCTCCTTGTTTATCAGCCCATTCGTCCCAAATAGATACACCGTTCTCTTTCAACCATGCGATATTTGTATCGCCTTTAAGAAACCACAAAAGCTCATAAATAATTGAACGCAAGTGTAATTTCTTTGTCGTCAACAATGGAAATCCTACTTGTAAATCAAAGCGCATCTGATATCCAAAAATAGATCGCGTTCCAACACCCGTTCGATCTGTGCGATCAATGCCCTGATTTAAGACGTGAGATAAAAGACTAAGATATGACTTCATGGAGTTATTATGTCCGATTCTTTTCATTATAGAAAATAAAAACTATAAAATCTGTATAAACATAATTCAAATCTTTTTCCAAAAACATCTTACACAAGAAATTATCATGATCTGACTAAAATTTTGATGCAAAAAATAAAATACTATAGACAGCTTCTAAGAAAATAACATAGAGGGATAATGAACAAAGATGGATGAACGTAAAATGAAGGGATTGACTATGGAAAAACAAGAATCTTTAGCACCACATGATACAAGAAAACGTGTTCTTTCGATTATATCGAGTGCATCAGGAAATCTGGTGGAATGGTATGATTTTTATGTTTATTCTTTTACATCTATTTATTTTGCCTCACAGTTTTTTCCCTCCAATGGAGATGTTGTTACTGAACTTTTAAAATCTTCCTTCGTCTTTTTTATAGGTTTCCTTATGCGTCCAATTGGCGGTTGGCTCTTTGGGTTCATTGCGGATCGTTATGGACGTAAACGCTCTTTGCTGATTTCCGTTTTTATGATGTGTGGTGGTTCATTTCTCATCGCTCTTCTTCCTACATATGAAACGATTGGAGCAGTAGCACCAATTCTTCTCATTTTACTCCGCATGCTTCAAGGTCTCTCAGTCGGTGGTGAATACGGAACAACAGCGACTTATATGAGTGAAGTTGCTCTTAAAAAACGTCGTGGTTTCTTTAGCTCATTTCAATATGCCACGCTCATTGGAGGTCAACTCCTTGCAAGTTTGGTTATGTTTATTCTCGCCCTTTATCTCTCTGAAGATCAATTAAAATCATGGGGCTGGCGTATTCCTTTCGCGATTGGTGGATGTGGCGCAATTGTCGCGATTTATCTGCGTCGTTCACTTCACGAAACAACCACTAAAGAAAGCCGTTCTAAAAAACAAGCTGGGAGTCTTAAAGAACTTCTACGCAATCACACAAAAGCATTCCTTTTAGTTATCGGTTTTACAGCGGGAGGATCGCTCACATTTTATACCTGTACGACTTATATGCAAAAATATCTGATAACAACAACTGGATTTGATAAACATACTGCGACAACAATAATGACTGCCGCACTATTTGTTTTCATGCTACTCCAACCCCTCTTTGGTTCTCTTGCAGATAAAATTGGCACAAAAGCTTCACTGCTTATTTGGAGTTCCTTATCTATCATCTTTACAATTCCTGCACTTAAAATTATTGGAAGTACTAATAATATGTGGATTGCTCTCTCCATTATTATTGGCATGCTTTGTATTATGAGCTTTTATACGTCCGTCTCTGGTATCGTAAAAGCGGAAATGTTTCCTGCTTCAATCCGAGCAATGGGGGTTGGTCTCTCTTATGCTATTGCTAACGCACTATTTGGTGGTTCTGCTGAAGCTGTGGCGCTTGAATTTAAAAAAATCGGCTATGAATCTATATTTCATTTTTACATAGCAGGCATGATGATTATTGCCTTCATCGCAATTCTCTTAATGCCAGATGCTCGCAAAAAAGGATATTTACAAGGAGATGATATTGATTAACTTTTGATCCTAACAAAAAAGCCCAGAATACTGGGCTTTTTTGTATTGTTATACGGAAATTAAAGCTTAAAATTTTTTATTTTTATCCCTCTGAACACGCTAAAGAAGAAACTTTCTCTCTTCCCGCATAGGGCACTTATAAAAATAAGCGATAGCTCTGCATTGTTATAAAGAGATGATTCTTTGGCTGAGTTTCATTTGCTGAAGACAAAAAGACATTTGATTTATTTTCACACTTCTATTCCTTAATCCAAAATCAAAGCCCAAAAACTATCCTACAAGAAGTTTTATCAATAATAAAAATGACATATTGTCTTACACTTTTGTTTAATACGTTCTTTTATGGCTCCCTACATGCAAAACAAAGCCCCATAAAAATAGAAAATACCCCTTATGTTATGAACTTCCGTACTTTTTTAAGATACATTGCCATTCTCAAATAGACTCAAGTCCATTTCACGATAGCGCCTATAACGAGCATGACAGTAAAGCTTTCTGAAAAAATAAAATTGCACAATACATTGATTTATAACGATATATCTACCATCTTTCAACTTGAATTAGTTCATCAAGAGATTTTTACCCACACACCAATCTCACATGTAATAGCCAATAACGCCATTTTACAACACAGCATCAAACCTATAAGCTAGAAAATCTCCATATCCTTAAAAACACTCTCATATGCAAATAACTCACAATGAAACAAAAAATTTCTTAAAAGACCCTAAAAACACACATTTACACAATAGACTATAAGCTCACAGCAGCATTAATCGCTCTAGAAAATCTTACAACGAAAGTTCTAAACTTTAAATGTGCAAGTTCATTCTTTTACCATCGTAAGTTTTTAATCTCTATAAAAGAATGTAATCATGAAATAAAAGACGATTTAGTGATTAAAAATAAGTATAAATTAAGTAATAACTCTTACTGCAATTTAATTAAAATTTATTTTATTATTTATTGATAATATAAAAGTTATTTATGTTGTCTAAATTTCAAAGAAAATCTTTTTTAAAAGACTAAAAATATAATAAATCAACTTAAATATTTTTCTAAGAAATTATCATGATACAATTTCATTTTTATGCTATACATCATGTAACAACTTTTACGAGCAGAAAAGTTATCAATCTAAAAGGGGAACATTTCATGAATAACCAAACAACTTTAAATCCACATGATACAAGGAAACGTATTTTTGCTATCATATCCAGTGCCTCAGGAAATCTGGTAGAATGGTACGACTTTTATGCTTACTCCTTTGCATCGGTTTATTTTGCATCACAATTTTTTCCTAAAGATAATGATAACGTTACACAACTATTAAAAACTGCAGGAATATTTTTTATTGGCTTTCTTATGCGCCCTATTGGGGCATGGCTCTTTGGTTTCATTGCGGACCGCTATGGACGCAAACGTTCAATGCTGATTTCTGTTTTTATGATGTGCGGGGGATCTTTTCTCATTGCTATACTTCCCACTTACGAAACCTTGGGAATAACAGCAGCATTCCTGCTGCTTTTAATCCGCATGTTTCAAGGGCTCTCCGTCGGTGGTGAATATGGTACAACAGCAACTTATATGAGTGAGGTTGCTCTTAAAAAGCATCGCGGATTCTTTGCATCTTTCCAATATGCCACACTCATTACGGGACAGCTTCTTGCGAGTTTCATTATCTTTATTCTAGCACTTTATTTCACTGAAGATCAGTTAAAAGCATGGGGCTGGCGTATTCCTTTTATCATTGGTGGCTTTGGAGCAATGGTTGCGATATATCTGCGCAGTTCGCTCCATGAAACAACTACAGAAGAAAGCCGCTCGACACAACATGCTGGAAGTATTAGAGAACTTTTACGCAATCATACAACAGCTTTCTTTTTGGTTATTGGCTTTACAGCGGGAGGATCGCTCACATTTTATACATATACCACTTACATGCAAAAATATCTGATCACCACCACCGGCTTCGATAAACACACTGCGACGACAATAATGACTGCCGCACTCTTTATTTTTGTGTTACTCCAACCCCTCGTTGGTTCTCTAGCCGATAAAATTGGCACAAAGATTTTGCTTATTAGCTGGAGTGCCTTATCCATTATCTGCACAATTCCTGTCCTTAAAATGATTGGCAATGCTCACAATGCGTGGGCTGCACTATTAATCATTATCGGAATGCTGTGTATTATGAGTCTCTACACCTCCATTGCTGGTATCATAAAAGCAGAATTATTTCCTGCTTCAATCCGAGCAATCGGTGTTGGACTTGCTTTTGCCATTGGAAATGCACTGTTTGGAGGCTCTGCGGAATATGTAGCGCTTGGATTAAAAAATATGGGATACGAATCTGTTTTCTTTTTTTACATAATTGGTATGATGATTATTGCCCTCATCTCAATTCTTTTAATGCCAGATATAGACAAGGGGGGATATCTGAAAGATGATGAGATCCATTAAATTTTTACACACAATAAAAAGCCCAAATCCTTGGGCTTTTTATGAATATGATAACGTCTTAAAAAACAGACATAAAACAATTCATTTTCGACCGTTTACCATACAGGAAAAACTTTTATGCTTCTTGCGCAAGGTGGGGAATCTATAAATCTATCTTATTGAGATTTTTCAAAGATCTTTAATCACGAAGCGACAAAATCATAAAAAATTACACAACTTTTTGCACTGTTCAAATATCCTATAGGAAATTCTTAAACCCGTTATTTAACCATTCTTTTTACCAACATTTCATCCCGCTTAAATCTCCTATTCAATGCCCCCTTCCCCTTACATACACTGTGATGCACTTTATCCTACAACAGCAATAATGCCCTCAAAAGGCTCACACCTGTATACAAACAGACTCTCTTAAATAGCTTTCATAAAAAATTACTATGATATAATTAGATTTTAGTGATACAAATTATAAAACAAACTTAATAATAAAAAAATAAATTATAAATCTAAAAGGGGAACATTTCATGAAAAATGAAACAATTTCAGCATCACAGGATGCAAGAAAACGTATTTTTGCTATTATAGCAAGCGCATCAGGAAATCTCGTAGAATGGTATGATTTTTACGTTTATTCATTTGCATCAATTTATTTTGCCTCACAATTTTTTCCTTCAGATGGTGATACGATTACGCCCCTGTTAAAAACTGCAGGTGTCTTTTTTATTGGTTTTCTTATGCGCCCTATTGGAGCTTGGTTTTTAGGATTTATCGCCGATCGTTATGGACGTAAATTCTCAATGCTTGTCTCCATTTTTATGATGTGTGGAGGCTCTTTTTTCATTGCCATACTTCCCACCTATAAAACTTTGGGAATAACATCAGCAATCCTTTTACTTTTAGCTCGGATGATGCAAGGACTTTCAGCAGGTGGCGAATATGGGACAGCAGCCACTTATATAAGCGAAGTTTCCCTCAAAAAACATCGTGGGCTTTTTGCTTCTTTCCAATCTGGCACCCTTATTACAGGTCAACTTCTCGCCAGTTTTACTATATTTATTTTAGCAATTTATCTCACTGAAGATCAGTTAAAAGCATGGGGATGGCGTATTCCTTTTGTGATTGGTGGATGTGGAGCAATCATTGCAATTTATCTGCGCCGTTCACTTCACGAAACAACCACAAAAGAAAGCCGCTCTCAAAAACACTCTGGGAGTCTTAAGGAACTTCTCACCAAACATACAAAAGCCGTAGTCGTGATTGCTTGCTTTGCATCGGGAGGATCGCTCACATTTTATACCTTTACGACTTATATGCAGAAATATCTGATTACAACCACCGGCTTTGATAAACATACCGCAACAACGATTATGACAGCTGTACTGTTTATTTTCATCCTGTTTCAACCCATAGCAGGGATCATAGCCGATAAAATTGGAACAAAAACTTTACTCATCATTTGGAGTATACTCTCTGCGCTCTTTACATTTCCTGGACTTTGGATCATCGGTAATACCCATAGTATATGGGTTGCCTTATCTGTCATTATTGGCTTGCTCTTCATTATGAGCATGTATACATCCATCTCTGGTGTCGTAAAATCAGCCATGTTCCCCTCTTCCATACGTGCATTAGGCGTTAGCATCTCTCATGCTATTGGCAATGCCTTATTTGGTGGTTCTGCTGAATACGTCGCGTTTGGATTAAAAAAAGCTGGACATGAATCACTCTTTTATTTTTACATAACCATCGTGATGATCATGGCTTTCATTGCGCTTCTCTTTGTCCCAAGTATGCGTAAAGGAGGATACCTCCAAGAGGATGAAAAACGTTAACGCCTTTTATAAACAAAAAAGCCCAAAAAATTGGGCTTTTTTATCAGTATCATAAACTTAATATTGTTTAAATTTTATCAAGTGCATTGAGTTGCTTAGCGACTAAATAATAAAAAGTTACACGACTTTTTCTACGCTCTCCAGCCATCATCTGAGCAACCTTTGAAACAGCCATTTTAGCACTCTGCTCATCAGCTTCTAAAACATCTTGAACCCATTTTTCAACACGTTCTAACTCTTTTGGATCCGATGTTGCAACAAGCGCTGCATCCTGCTTTTTCATCACCAAAGCTAAACGATGGCTAAGTCGTTCGACTGCTGCTGCATCAGGGTTTGAATCATATACTTTAATATCTGCTAGATTATTTGTCATTTTGCATCATCTCCTCTTCAAAAATGAGCAGCTATACTTTTATAGCCGCATCATATAGCTCCATAAATAATTAGAGGATTAAAAATATTAACAACCCCCCTTTTCCTAAGGCTGTTCTTCATCTATATTTAGAGAGCTGGCTTTCCAGCTATGGTAATAAATGGACGGTGAAATAAACCTATTGGACCCGGGGGCGGTACCCGGCGCCTCCACCAAAATATAAACAACCCAAATTATATTTTGGTGGGGGCGAAATAGGATCGACAAGGGTGTAAAGATCGCTCTTTTACTCGGCATTGTACCACCGTTATCGGGCTAAATGAGTAGTTGCAAATGACAACTATGCGGAAGCACGTCTCGCCGCTTAAGGTGGTGTGAATGTTTCAAATTGACTCTTAAACCGTCGCAGGTTTAAGCGGGGTTGGAAGGCACCTGGCAACAGAAGCCTTCACTTTTTAAAATGTTATTGATTGATCTTTCAGACATTATCAGACATTATTTTTTATGTTTTTTGATTCAATGAGGTATCTTGTAGACAAAATACTGCTAACTTTTAAATACATTCTATTACACAATATCAACACATCAATACGGCTCATTCTGCTACGTGAAATAAAAGGAATAAACTTCGATGGTTAAAGATCAAATCCGTTACGATATTCTCGTTCAGGATGCGCTTCGTGGAGTTATCCGTAAAGTTTTATCGGAAGTTGCTAAAGCAGGACTTCCGGGCAATCATCATTTTTTTATAACTTTTTTTACAAATGCCCCAGGCGTTAAAATTTCTCCTCGGCTAAAAAATCGCTATCCTGAGCAAATGACGATTGTCCTGCAGCATCAGTTTAGAGATCTCAGTGTTTCAGAAACAGCCTTTGAAGTAACCCTCTCTTTCAGAGAAATTACCGAAAAACTCGTAATTCCTTTTACTTCCATTCAAGTTTTTTACGATCCTGTAGCAACATTTGAAGCAGCATTTGATCTGCCCTCAAAACTTCCCTCTGTAGAAAGTGAGATTTCAGAAAATATCCCATCTACGCCCCTCACTCCACCAAACAAACAGAAAAAAGACAATATGCTCACAAAAGAACAAAATCTCAGTACCGATAAAGAACCTTCAAATAACGATACAAAACAAAGTGCTGATGTTGTCTCTTTAGATTCTTTTCGGAAAAAATAATTTTTCTCATGACTGAACTGATAAATCTTCGACAATTTCGAAAGCAAAAAAAGCGTGTAGAAAAAGCTCTTCATGCCGAAGAAAATCGTTATCGTTTTGGACGAACAAAAACTGAAAAACTTTTCGAGCAACAAAAATCTTTCAAAACACAAAAATTTCTTGATCAAAATCGTTTACGAAACGATGAGTAAAGGGGAAAAAATGAACGAAAGTGTTTCTATTGATTGGTCAAAAGTCATTCCGCAAAAGATATCTGTTCGCGTTGATGGACACGCAACCAGCGTCTCTTTAGAACCGCCATTTTTAGATATTCTCAAAGATATAGCCCGCAAAAAGGGACAATCTTTAGCTTTTATTATCACTGATATTGATAGCCAAAGACCACAACAAGTCAATCTTTCAGCCTCGTTGCGCGTTTACGCCCTTCAAAGTATTCTTACTCAACGTCTTTAATACTTGCTTTTAACATCTCTCATTCCATTTAAGACTGTTGTAGCTTTTATAAAGAAAAGTTTTTTAAACCTAGCACTTTAATGAAAAAAAGATTACAAAAAAGGTATAATGAATAATTTTTCCGATCACATACCTTTCTTTGAAGAGGATGCTCCCCCAACCCATGATGAAAAAGACTCTGGGATTTCTTCCTATGTTCTAAAGGAAAAAAAATCACATAACACAGACTATTTAGAACAGCTCAATCCAGAACAGCAACAAGCTGTTATGAATACTGAAGGGCCTCTTTTAGTTCTTGCAGGTGCAGGCACTGGAAAAACACGCGTCTTAACAACCCGCATTTCTCATATTCTGCGCTCTGGATTGGCCTCTCCTCAACAAATACTTGCTGTCACTTTCACCAACAAAGCAGCCCGAGAAATGAAAACACGTATTGGTGAACTTATTGGTGAAGTTGTTGAAGGCATGCCTTGGCTTGGAACTTTTCATTCTACTGGTGCTAAAATTTTACGCCGTCACGCAGAACTTGTTGATTTAAAAAGAAACTTTACAATTCTTGATAGCGATGATGTTCTTCGACTTTTAAAACAACTTATTCAAGCTGAAGGATTAGACGACAAGCGTTGGCCCGCGCGAAATCTTGCCATGATGATTGATTCTTGGAAAAATCAAGGACTTTCACCAGAACATATCTCAAAAAGTGATGCGCATTCCTTTGGCAATGGCATGGGACGCGATCTTTATCACAGTTACCAAAATCGATTAAAAGATCTTAATGCTTGTGATTTTGGCGATCTTCTGCTTCATTCTATCTCTATCTTCCAACACAATCCAGATATTCTTCGCGAATATCATTCTCAATTTCGCTATATTCTTGTCGATGAATATCAAGATACAAATACAGCACAATATCTTTGGCTCCGCCTTTTAGCACAACATCCTCAAGGTCAAAATGTTAATCTTTGTTGTGTTGGCGATGATGACCAATCCATTTATGGATGGCGTGGTGCAAAAGTCGAAAACATATTACGGTTTGGAAAAGATTTTCCTTCTGCCCAAATTATTCGTCTAGAACGCAATTATCGCTCAACATCTCATATTCTTAAAGCTGCTTCTCATCTAATTGCTCATAATGAAGAAAGGCTGGGTAAAGTTCTTTTTTCTGCTCACATAAAGAGTGAGGAAGAAAAAGTAAAAATTCATTCAGCATGGGATTCAGCAGAAGAGGCGCGGGCCATTGGAGAAGAAATCGAACGCGCTCAACAAGCCGGTCATGCCTTAAATCATATGGCTATCTTGGTACGCGCATCATTTCAAATGCGTGAATTTGAAGATCGCTTTGTAACACTTGGTCTTAATTATCGCGTCATTGGTGGTCCGCGTTTTTATGAACGAATGGAAATACGTGATGCCATGGCTTATTTACGTGTTGTTGTCCAACCCGCTGATGATTTAGCTTTTGAGCGTATTATCAATACACCAAAACGTAGCATAGGCGATGCAACCTTGCGCATTCTTTATGAAAGTGCACGCGCACGTGCTGTTTCTCTCTTTTCTGCGGCCGCTGACATCATTGAAACAGACGAGCTAAAACCTAAGGCACGCAGTGCTTTACGAAACCTTATTGAAAATTTCCGCCGCTGGCAAAATATGCTGCAAGACACCCCCCACAGAGAGCTTGCTGAGATCGTCCTTGACGATTCTGGTTATACAACCATGTGGTTAGAAGATCGCTCACCAGAAGCGCCCACACGACTAGAGAATCTTAAGGAAATGATCCGTTCCATGGAACAATTTGAAAATCTTCAAAGCTTTTTAGAACATGTTGCACTGGTGATGGAAACGGAAAATAATGAAAACATGGATGCCGTCAACATCATGACACTTCATTCCGCTAAAGGGCTTGAATTTGAAACAGTTTTTCTTCCAGGCTGGGAAGAAGGGCTCTTTCCTCATCAGCGCTCATTAGATGAAGGTGGACGTTCAGGATTAGAAGAAGAACGACGTCTTGCTTATGTGGGGCTTACAAGAGCAAAAAAACATTTACATATATGGTTTGTATCCAACCGAAGAGTTCACGGACTTTGGCAATCTGCTCTTCCCTCCCGCTTTCTAGATGAATTACCAGCAGAACATATAGAAGCCATAGCCATGGAAACATCTTATGGTGGTTATGGAAAATCCTCGTTTCCGCATCATGATTCCTTTTATAATGACTATGTAACACCAAAACAAAAGCACACACAAAAATACAAAAATATTGAAGGAAAAATTATCGCTCAATCAATCTCTCACGCACCATCAAACTTTTCTATCAATGATCGAATTTTTCATATAAAATTTGGTTATGGCCGTATTACAGCGATAGACGATCATAAATTGACAATAATGTTTGAAAAAGCTGGAGAAAAGCGTGTACTGGATAATTTTGTCGATAAAGCTTAACGAAAGAAAACCATAATCCGTTTTATCAAAGGACTATTTTAATCTGAATGTCTTTTCCATTTGCAAACAAAAGCTTCAATGGGCAAGTTTTGTATATCAGGTAATGCGTTGTAAATTTTATCAAGCGGCCAATCCCACCAAGCCATATCTAAAAGATCTTCTATCACATGATTGGGAAAACGCATCCGCAATTGTTGAGCTGGAACCCCAGCAACAATCGTATAAGGCATAATATCTTTTGTTATAACAGCGTTAGCTCCAATAATTGCACCATGTCCAACTATTACCCCAGGCATAATAACTGCTCCATGCCCAATCCACACATCATGCCAAATGGTAACACGTTTTGCACAACGCCTTTCACGAAAAGAACAATCGAGTGACTTATAACGAAAATATTCGTTTGGACGATAGGTTATTTTATGGGTTGAAAGACGCTCTATGGGATGCTCTAATGCATTTATCCGTACATGAGATGCAATAGAACAAAAACGACCAATATCGCTATAAATAGCCTCACTGTTACGTTCTAAATAAGAAAAATCTCCAACGGTTACATCCCGCAAAATCACCCGCTCATTAATTTCCACATAGCGCCCTAATTTACAACCATGCAATCGCGCCGTTGTGTGAATACGTGGTTTATTTTCATGAAATCGAAGATCGTTTTCAATATTCATATTACCTTCCATCAATTATTTCATCAAGAGATATGGAAAGACATACCAAGCAAATCCATAAAATCAACCGTGAAACAAACATTGCAAAACAAACCAACCAATGCTAGATTTTTTCAACACTTTTAAGAGAGACAAGCGATGAAAAATGTAATCCGCATCTTAGGACTAACAGTTATATTTCTTACGGGGATTTTTATTTATGATAGGTTGATCAATAAACCTTTAGGTGATGACTTTACTCTCACCGATTCAAATGGACAAACTGTTACGCAAGCTGATGTTCGCAGTAAACCTTCAATTATTTTCTTCGGTTTTACGATGTGCCCTGAAATCTGTCCTACAACATTAATGAATCTTGATCGATGGCTTACAGCCCTTGGGCCAGAGAGTGATAAATTAGGAAAATGGTTTGTAACTGTTGACCCTGAGCGTGACACCCCTGAAGTCCTTCATGAATACCTCAGTAATTTTAACAATAAAATTATTGGCATTAGCGGAGATCCTAAAAAAGTTCATAAAATGGTCAGTTCTTTTAATATCTTTGCTGAAAAAGTACCAGGGACAGATGAAAACTATACTTACGATCATACGGCTGCAATTTTTTTGCTTAAAAAAGGTGGCAAACTCGCTGGTATTATACCTTATGAACCCAACGAGGATGATAATGAATTAAAAGACCAAATCGCCATTGAGCGACTTAAAAAACTTGTCTCAAACTAAATAAAAAAGCCAATTATAAAGAAAGAACAAGATGTCACAGCAAATTCGTCTATATTATACTGCTTCTAAAAATGAAGCAGAGCGATTTTATACGCTTATAGAAGCAGCTTTTGACGAAGAAGGATATCCTTTGGCTCTTACAGAGATTGATGAAAAAAACACCATCTATGAACTTTCACTCTATATAGACCAAAACAATGAAGAATATGTATCGAAACGTTTTGCACAGATCCTTTCTATAGATCCCCATAAAATTAACCATGAAATTTTACCCAATATTGATTGGGTGCAAAAAAGCCTAGAAGGACTACAACCTGTACATGCTGGTCCTTTTTTCCTTCATGGAAGCCATAACCGTAATGACATCCCACAAGGTGTTTTTCCCATTGAAATTGATGCAAATCAAGCTTTTGGCACTGGACATCATGGAACAACAGCCGGTTGTTTGGAAATGATTGCCAAAATCATGAAACACGAGAATCCACAAAATGCCCTTGACCTTGGTACAGGGAGTGGAGTCTTAGCCATTGGCATGGCAAAGCTCAAACCTATTGCTATACTTGCATCTGATATTGATCCCATTGCTATCAAAGTTGCACAACACAATATCGCACTCAATGGCGTAGAAAAATATATTAGGGCAATTACAGCCACAGGCTTTGCCCATGATGAAATTGCATCACGTGCGCCCTTTGATCTTATCATTGCCAATATCCTTGCCAATCCGCTTATTGAACTTGCACCAGAAATGGTTCAATTCCTTCAAAAAGGCGGATCACTTGTACTTTCTGGAATTCTTGAAGAACAACATGACCTTGTATTGGAAGCTTATGTAAAACAGGGATTAAAACATCTTGAAACATACCACCGTCAAGGATGGGTTACGATACATCTTAAATAAATGAAAAGGACGTTGTTATGTATCAATCTTTTGAAGCAACAACAAATCCCAGCCATGCTCTCGAGCGTATTTCTTCTCTTCGTAAAGAGCTTGATCGTCTTGGGCTTGATGGTTTTCTTGTTCCCCGTAGCGATGAACACCAAGGAGAATACGTCCCCCCCCATGCTCAACGCTTAAGCTGGCTTACTGGCTTTACGGGTTCAGCAGGGATCGCTCTTATTTTAAAAAATAAAGCTATTATCTTTACTGATGGACGCTACAAACTCCAAGTTCGCCAACAAACTGATCCTCATATTTTTGAATATGAAGATCTCGTAACGTGCCCCCCCTCACAATGGCTTGAAAAAAATGGAAAACAACTTTCTATCGGCTTTGATCCATGGCTTCACACCATTGCCGCTACAGATGTATTGAAAAAATCCTTAGAGATAAAAACAGGTGGAAAGCTTATAGCAGTTCAACAAAATCCTATCGATCTTATCTGGCATGATCAACCATCCTTACCACAATCTCCCCTATCGATTCATCCTCTCCAATATGCAGGATGGGATAGCGATGAAAAGCTCTCTTTAATTCGCAAAACCATACAACAAGCCCATTCAGATGCTTTTATTTTTACAGATCCCTCCTCTATTGCATGGATATTCAATATACGGGGTAATGATGTTTCCAACACACCTTTTGTTCTTTGTTTTGCCCTCATACCTATAAATGAAACACCAGCCTTATTCATTGACAGCAAAAAGCTTGGTGAAGAACAAAAACGATATCTGGAACGCTATACAAAATTATACGAACCAGAACAATTTATTGCAAAGATCAAAAATTATAGTCAAAAAGGCATGATTTTTGCTTTAGATCCACAGTTAACATGCGAAAAGTTACGCACTGTCCTTGAAGAAAGTTGCAAATCTTTCATCACACTGACCGATCCTGCTGCTCTACCCCGTGCCATTAAAAATAACACAGAACAAGAAGGTGCACGTAGAGCTCATCTATGCGATGGTGTTGCTCTTACCCGTTTTTTTGCTTGGTTAGACAAACAAACACCAAGCGCAATAAATGAAATTTCTGCTGCTCAAAAATTAGAAGAATTTCGCATAAATACAGCAAAAGACATGGGAAAAAAACTAGAAGATCTCTCTTTTGATACAATCTCAGCAGCAGGTGCAAATGGAGCAATTATCCATTACCGTGTAACAAATGAAACCAATAAACCACTCAAGGCTGGTGAACTTTATCTTGTGGATTCAGGTGGACAATACCGTGATGGTACCACAGATGTCACACGTACAGTAGCAATTGGCGATATTGGAGAAGAAGAAAAACGCTGTTTTACTCTGGTTCTTAAAGGCATGATTGCTCTTTCAACAGCACTCTTTCCAAAAGGAACACGCGGACAAGATATTGATGTTTTAGCACGCATTGCCTTGTGGAAAGCCGGTTTTGATTATGCCCATGGTACGGGTCATGGTGTTGGTTCTTATCTCTCTGTTCATGAAGGACCACAAAGTATTTCGCGCAAAGGATTCCAAGAATTAATCCCTGGAATGATTATTTCTAATGAACCTGGATATTATCGTGAAGGGGCATTTGGTATTCGTATTGAAAATTTACTCATTGTAAAGCCAGCACAAAAAATTGCTGGTGGAGAAAAAGAAATGCTCTCGTTTGAAACACTCACCCATTGCCCCATTGATCGAAAGCTCATCCTTCCAGAGCTTTTAACACAAGAAGAGCGACAATGGCTCAATAATTACCACGCACGTGTTTATCAGATGAATGCACCTTATTTAAATGAAGAAGAGAGAGAATGGGTAAAAGAGGCAACGATGCCTCTTTAAGTGAAGAAATACAAATATCTCTTAAAGCTTCCAACTAGAGCATCCCTCCCCCTTTTTCAAAGCAAAAATACGCACTGAACGTGAGGACATGCTCCTCACTATCTTATTATCTTAATAAAACACCATCTTACAACATAAAAAAAATAACTATAAATTAGCTTTCAATATCAGTAAATCATCTCTGATGAGGAAAAATAAAAGACGAGCATATCCATCATGCTTGAGAAGTCATCCCTCTTAACCATAATGTCCCTCAATCAGCTGTAGCCAAGCTTCTTCATCGATAACCTCAACACCTAACTCCCCAGCTTTAGTCAATTTTGATCCCGCTCCAGGCCCTGCAATAAGAAGATCTGTTTTTTTAGAAAGTGAAGCAGAAGTCTTTGCCCCTAATCGCTCTGCCAATGCTTTTGCTTCATCGCGAGACATACGCGTCAAAGTTCCTGTAAAAACTATGATCTTTCCCGCTAACGGTGAAGATGCAGCCAAAACAGGCTCCTCATCGAGAGGAATCACTTCTTCAAGCAAAACAGCCAAAACTTCACGATTATGGGCTTCCTTATAAAAATCAATAATCGCACTGCCTACCTGTGGTCCAATTCCTTCGATATTGGTAAGCTCTAGCCAAACTTCATTGCCTTCTTTATTTTCCTGCTCACATGGTATAAGTGCTTCCATTGCCGCAGTTTCAAAAGCCATATAAGTTTGATAAGCACGTGCAAGACGCCGCGCATTCACCTCACCAACATGCCGAATCCCTAAAGCAAACAAAAAACGGCTTAAGGGAATTTTGCGACGTGCATTAATGGCATCATAAAGTTTACGCACGGAAACAGCACCAAAACCTTCCATATTTTCCAAACGGACTAACGAATTTTCTTGGCGCCGTTGTAAAGTAAAAATATCAGCAGGTGTACGAATTCGAAGCGCTTCATCTTGAGCGTGGAAAAAAAATTCTACTTGTTTTTTACCTAAGCCCTCAATATCAAAAGCATTGCGTGCAACAAAATGACGAATACGCTCAATCGCTTGTGCAGGACAAATAAGCCCCCCTGTACAACGACGTACCGCTTCTTCTGCTTCACGAACCGCATGACTCCCACAAGCAGGGCAGAGATGAGGAAAAACAAAAGCAGAAGAGTCTTTTTGGCGTTTTTCTACAACAATATCAACAAGTTGAGGAATTACATCACCAGCACGTTGTATAATCACCGTATCGCCGATACGAATATCACGCCCCTCACGAATGGGCTCACCTTTATGACCAATTCCTTTAATATAATCCTCATTATGCAAACTAGCATTGGTCACCACCACCCCACCAACAGTAATAGGCGTAAGACGCGCAACAGGTGTTAATGCACCGGTGCGCCCCACTTGAATATCAATACCCTCTAAAAGAGTCATAGCCTTTTCTGCTGGAAATTTATGTGCAATAGCCCAACGCGGCGAACGAGAAACAAACCCCAAACGCTTTTGGAGCATCAAATCATTAACCTTATAAACAATGCCATCAATATCATAGTTTAAAGAATAACGGCGTTCTTCTATATCATGATAATAGGAAATAATTTCTTCTACTGTCTTAAAAGCTTTTGTTAATGGATTGATAATAAAGCCATATTCTTTGAGCTTTTTCATCATCTCCATTTGGCTTTCTGCAAATATTTCACTCACCTCACCACAAGCATAAGCAAAAAATTGCAGCTTTCTGCTGGCAGTTATCCGTGAATCCAATTGACGCAACGATCCAGCCGCTGCATTTCGAGGATTGGCAAAGGTTAACTTACCCTTCTCTTGCTGGCTGATATTAAGCGCTTGGAAATCCTCCCGCCCCATATAAACTTCACCGCGAACCTCAATTATATCAGGAACGTTTCCTTGCAAAACTTTTGGAATATCAGAAATTGTTCGTGCATTCGCTGTCACATTTTCACCAACAGTTCCATCACCCCTCGTTGCGGCACATACAAGCCGCCCTTTTTCATAGCGCAAAGACAACGATAAACCATCAATTTTTGGCTCCGCTGTTATTTCTAACATTTGTGTTTCTGGAAGCCGTAAAAAACGACGCACACGTTCAACAAATTCAGTAACATCTTCAAAGCTAAACGCATTATCAAGGGAAAGCATCGGTTGTGTATGAACAGATTTTTCAAACTTCTCTAAAACCGGTGCTCCAATTTTATGTGAAGGAGAGTCTATACGAACCAGTTCAGGAAAGAGAGCTTCAATTTCTGCGTTACGCCGGCGAAGAGCATCATATTCTGCATCAGAAATTTCAGGTTGATCATCACGATTATAAAGAACATCATGACGTGCAATCTCTTTTGCTAACCACTCTAATTCACTTTCTGCTTCAAGAGCAGTAAGGTTTTTAATTCTGTCCTTATTCATAAAATCTATTCCAAATGGTGGACTATCATCATAAAAATCTTAACTTTTTAATTAAAAAGTGAATTCAAATGAACACATGCTTTTGTCAGCCTTTTTATCTTATCTCAATGATAACTAAGTAAGAAGCTTTTGAGCAGCGGCTCGTGCCTCCTCAGTAATCTGTTCTCCTGCCAACATACGAGCAATTTCTTCTGCACGCTCCTGCTCTTCCATTTTATGAATAGCTGTAACAAAGCGCCCTTTATCATCACTTTCAATCTTTGAAATAAGAAAATGACTATGCGCTTTCGACGCAACTTGGGGTGCATGCGTAATGGCAAAAACCTGAATATTTTCCGACAAACGTTGCAACCGTTGCCCAATAGCGGCCGCAACAGCGCCCCCAGCACCTGTATCAATTTCATCAAAAATCAACGTAGGAGCTGATCCGCGATCAGATAACACAACCTTTAATGCCAATAAAAAGCGAGATAACTCACCACCAGAAGCAACACTCAGCATGGGTCCAGCCCGTGTTCCAGGATTGGTTCGAACCCAATATTCAATACGATCACACCCCTCTGCACTTCGCCTTTCAACATCAGTCTGCATTTCAACAATAAATTCTGCCTTTTCTAATTTCAATGCCGGCAACTCAGCCATAACACTTTCAGATAAATGCTTTGCTGTTTCTCGACGTTTTATTGTTAAAGCTTGTGCCAATGTATCATAATTTTTCTGTGCCTCTCTTGCCTCATCTTCAAAATGCGTTAACGTATTCTGAGCCTCTTCAAAATCAGTAAGTTCAGCATCCATTTTATCGCGTAACTGAACCAATTCATCCGCAGAAACTTGATATTTACGAGCAAAACCGCGAAGGGTAAAAAGGCGTTCTTCTATCCGTTCCAATTCATCAGGTTCAAAATCCAATGCCCGCATAGCCGCCTCAATCCCTTCCTGTGCTGTTGCAAGTGCATGCAATGCCTCATCAAGAGATTTCACCACTGGTGTAATAAGCTCTTCTGCTTCAGGAATTTTCCGCTCTAAACGCCTTACCAAATTAGATAACACCGGAATTGGCGATTTTTGACCACTTAAAAGATCATCTGCTTCTTTAATATCCGTCGCTATTTTTTCTAACTTAAGCATATCAGCACGACGCAAAGAAAGAGCCTCTTCTTCACCAACTTGAAAATCAAGTTTTTCAAGCTCTTCTACACATGCCCGAAGATAATCCATCTCACGCGTTGCATTCTCTACTTTAAAACGCTGTTGTTGCAAACGTTCTTCACATTCATGCCATACCCGATAACATTGACGTAAATTTTTCACATCATCTTCAAGTCCGCCAAAAGCATCTAATAACTGGCGATGCGTCGCAACATCAACAAGCGCACGATCATCATGCTGTCCATGGATTTCAACCAAGTGACGACCAACACTCCGCATTAAGGAAACACTCGCCACCTGATCATTGATAAAGACACGACTGCGTCCATCACTTGATTGCACACGTCGTAAAATGATATCCCCCTCATCATCAAGACCATTCTCACGAATAAGCTGACGTGCAGGATGTGAAAGAGGGACATCAAAAACAGCGGTGACCTGCCCGCGATCAGTGCCATGACGCACAAGCGAAGCATCCCCTCGTCCCCCAAGAGCTAGCGACAAAGCATCAAGTAAAATAGATTTTCCCGCCCCTGTTTCTCCAGTTAAAACCGTTAACCCCGCCGTAAAATGAATATCGAGCGTTTCGATCAAAACAATATTATGAATCGAAAGCTGTACCAGCATGAGAGAATCAACGTGCCCTCTTCTTATCACCACCTAAAGCATTTGAGATCCAAGAAGATTTATGCTCATGTGGCGATATTTTATTCTTCTGCAAAAGATTATAAGAAAATTTATACCACTCACTTTTGGGATAATTCCGTCCTAAAATAGCTGCTGCCGTCTGTGCTTCCGCCGTTAAACCAAGAGCCAGATTAACTTCTGTCAAGCGGAAAAGCGCTTCTTCAATTTGATTTGTATCGGAATACTCTTCAACGACGGTACGAAACCGTCTACTTGCAGCAAGATAACGTCGCCCTTCTTCATAATAACGGCCAATCTGCATTTCTTTACCAGCCAACTGTTCGCGCCCGAAACGTATTTTATCCTTAGCATCCTTGACATATTCAGAATTGGGATAACGCTCTATAAGGAGCTGCATCGCAGCAATAGCGCGTTTCGTATCACGTTGATCACGTGTAACATCAGGAATCCGACGAAAAGAAGAAAGACCTATAATATAATAAGCATAAGCAGAATCATCCGATCCAGGATAAAGAGTAATATAGCGTTGAGCCATACTAATTGAATCATCATATTTTCCAAGACGATAATTTGTAAAAGCCCCCATGACTAAAGATTTACGACCCCAGTCTGTATAAGCATACTGTTTCTCAATTGTAAGAAACTTTTTAGCAGCATCTCCAAGCCGCCCACTCTCAAGGCTCGCAAGCGCTTGATTATAGAGAACATCTGGTGGATCCATTTTTAAAACATAAGCAGATGGATCAAGGGTATTTTTCTCTTTAAAGAGACATCCCGCTAACATACAGGTGCTTCCCAAAAGCACCACCCCTAATATCTTGCGTACAATGTTAGATTTTCTATATGCCATATTTCTAATGCACACATGAGATTTTTTCATAGTTTTTCCGGCCTCCACAGAACATCATCTTGCAGCAAAAATAATTTATTAAAAGCTTTTATACCACATCACTTTAAAATGCACATAACCAATTTAGCAGTTTAGGTCAATCATCCCCTTAAAAATCAAATAAACAATAAAAAAATCTTGTCAATTTTCTTTTACTCTTTCTATAAGAAGCTTTTTTCGTAATGTGATTCGTCTGCCAAAACAGCCTTCACCAATTGCGAATTCATTCTATGCCCACTACAAGAGGAACGAAATAATCCAATAAAAGGCGCACCAAGGAGAGCAGTATCACCAATCGCATCAAGCATTTTATGTCGAACACATTCATTTTCCCAATAAGGACCATCGGAATTTAAAATTTTGTCATTAAAACCGATAACAAGAGAATTTTCTAAAGAAGCGCCTCTCGCCTTTCCAGAACGCCGTAATTTCTCTACATCTTTGATAAAACCAAAAGTACGTGCACGTGACAAATCATCTCGAAACCCTCGTGTAGTAAGATCAAAACTGAAATGTTGCTTACCAATGGCAGGAGAAGGAAAAGAGATCGTTATATCAAAACGACGTCCATCAAATGGCAAAAGCTCTGCAAAACCATGTGCTCCTTCAACCCGTAACGGCTTTTTTATCATGAAATAAGAACGATATGCATTTTGCTGAACAATGCCAACATCTTCAAAAGCTTGGCAATATTGCCATGCAGAACCATCTAAAATCGGGATCTCATTATGCGACACTTCAATAACAAGATTGTCCAAATTATAAGCAGCAATAGCTGCCATCAAATGTTCAATTGTTTCAACCCTTACTTCTCCATCTCCAAGCACCGTTGATAACTCAGTTTTTCCCGTTTGCGATGCATGGGCTTGAAATATTTTCTCTGTTCCGTCTAATCCACAACGCTTAAAAAGGATACCACACCCAACATCTGCTGGACAAACCTTGACCTCTGACAAACAGCCACTGTGAACGCCAACCCCCTTAAATGTTACTGCTTTTTTAAGAGTAGACTGATATTTTGGCACCAAATTCATCATATTATTTTATTGCATTTCTTTTACATCTTTTAATAAAATTTATAAAACCATAAAAAAATATTCATAGTAAATAATAAAAAAAACCGCTTATTATAAGCGGTTTTTTTAAAACAAAGTATTTTATCTAAAACAACAGTATATTTTACTTCATAATTTCTGACTCATCGTTAAAGAGATCATAAAACTTCTTACTTTCCCTCATTTTTTTACCAATTAATTTGCCTGACGACGTAAAAATGCTGGTATTTCTAACTGATCTTCCTCACTGATAAAAGTACGCTGATCCTGTGGAACTTGAGGATGCAATTCTCCAGAACGACGTGGAACGTAAACAGAAGCATCTTGAGAAAGCGCCTGAGAGTTCTTATTGTAAGAAGACTCTTGCTGCTGTGAAGATCTCACAGCAGGTTCCAGCCTTGCTTCTGGCTCTTCATCCTCGCGATGTGTCAAGCTCTGTTTCAAACGCTGCCAGAGATTACGAGGACCTTGATCAGTCACAGATGATCTTTGTCTCTGTCCATGAGCAACAGGAGGAAAATCCTTTAACTCAGGCATCCGCATTGGAGCACGCGCTTGCATCTGTTGCGTTTGTCTTTGTTGTACTAGCTTTTCTTTTTGCTTCACAACCCCTGTCATCTCATCAAGAACATGCGCTGTAGCCTCCATACTCACGGGAGCCGCCATAGCTTGTTGAGAAGTACGACTTACTTGCATACGTGGAGTATTTGATATCTGATCCTGCACAACATTTGAACCATAAGAAACAGCTTTTGTCGCACTTCGCGTCGTCATTGCTTCTGCAGGCTGTGCAAAAATTTGACTTTTAGGACGGAATTGTTCACCTGTTGGCTTACCTTTTTCTATTTCAAGTGATTCAATGACTTCAACCATTGATTCAGAACGTAAGGGCGATGACTGAACATGAAAAGAACTATGTGACGTTCCAGAATCGTTCTTGCGTATTGAAGAGGTCGGTCTTTGAATCTGAGGCTGAGATGGCTGAACCACATCACTAACCTCACGATCAATACCGGTAGCAACCACAGAAACACGAATAACACCTTCCAATGACTCATCATCAATGGCCCCAAAAATCACATTCGCATCAGCATCTACTTCTTCACGAATACGATTAGCAGCTTCATCAACCTCAAAGAGAGTCATATCACGCCCGCCCGTAATAGAAATCAATAAACCACGCGCTCCACGCATAGAAGTATCATCCAACAATGGATTCGCAATAGCCGCTTCAGCAGCAGCTAAAGCACGCCCCTCACCAGATGCCTCACCTGTTCCCATCATGGCGCGCCCCATTTCGTGCATAACAGAACGAACATCAGCAAAATCGAGGTTAATCAAGCCCTCTTTAATCATCAAATCCGTAATGGAAGCAACACCAGAATAAAGCACTTGATCAGCCATAGCAAAAGCATCAGCAAACGTTGTTTTATCATTTGCGATACGGAAAAGATTTTGATTAGGAATAACAATCAATGTATCGACAGATTTTTGTAATTCTTCAATACCAGCCTCGGCCGTTTTCATACGACGAGCCCCTTCAAACTGAAATGGCTTTGTCACCACACCAACGGTTAAAATACCTTTTTCACGCGCTGCACGTGCAACAACGGGAGCAGCGCCTGTTCCAGTACCTCCTCCCATACCAGCCGTAATAAAAACCATATGAGAATCTGCAAGATGATCAATAATTTCATCAATACATTCCTCTGCCGCGGCTTGCCCAACTTCTGGTAAAGCCCCAGCACCCAAACCTTCTGTCACAGCAGCACCAAGCTGAATAACACGTTCAGCCTTTGACATAGCCAAAGCCTGTGCATCCGTATTTGCAACAACAAAGTCAACTCCCTGAAGACCAGCATTTATCATATTATTCACGGCATTCCCGCCACCACCGCCAACACCAAAAACGGTAATGCGTGGCTTCAATTCCGCGATATCTGGCCGATGCAGATTAATCGTCATTTTCTTTTCCTTCTCATAAGACACCGCAAGCCAAAGCGATGAAATTTATCCAACTAAACTTAACTAAAAACTCTCACGCAACCACTGACCAACACGCTGAAAATACCCACGCGTGCCCATCGATAAATGATTTCCTGCCGCCTGCATTGTTTTTTCTTCAAAACCCACCAATTGCGGATAAATTAACAACCCCACAGCAGATGTAAACGCCGCCCCTTTTGCAAGAGAAGGAAGCCTCGAAACCCCTAAAGGCCGCCCGATACGAACATTTCTTCCTAATATAGTACGTGCCATTTCCGGCAATCCTGTTAACTGGCTT
Organism: Bartonella saheliensis; assembly: GCF_902162175.1. NCBI lineage: Bacteria > Pseudomonadati > Pseudomonadota > Alphaproteobacteria > Hyphomicrobiales > Bartonellaceae > Bartonella > Bartonella saheliensis. The sequence continues at coordinate 62,357 of NZ_LR607199.1, read as the reverse complement.
GCTCCCCCTGTCAAAATAACACGCTTACCAATGACGTGACCAAAACCAGAACGATTTAAACAATCACGAACCATTTCTAAAATTTCTTCAACACGCGCACGAATGATGCGCCCAAGAACCGCACGAGGATATTGAATTTCACGCTGTTCACTCCCAATTTCTGCTACATTAATCATTTGTCGCTCATCAGCACTTGTTAAAAGTGCTGAACCATAAACAACTTTCAAACGTTCCGCCTCTGTTAGAGACATAGAAAATCCGCGCGCAACATCAAGAGTGACATGATGCCCACCAACTGCCAGAGCATCTGCATGAACAAATTTTCCCTCAAAAAATACTGAAAATGTTGTTGTCCCACCACCAAAATCAATACAAGCAGCTCCTAAATGCGCCTCATCATTCATCAAGACAGCAAGACCACTTGCAAAGGGAGTAGCAACCATTGCTTCAACACTCAAATGCGCACGATTAATACACGTTTCTAAATTACGCAACGAGGCTGTTTCTGCTGTTACTACATGCACATTGACGCCAAATGTTTCCCCTGCCATGCCGACGGGGTCAGAAATTCCTTTATCTCCATCCAAGATATAAGAAACTGGAACTGAGTGCATAATATGACGTTCAGCATCAAAAGCTTTACGCGAAACATCTGAAAAGGCCATACGCATATCACGCTTAGTGACTTCACGACCATTCAAATCGACCTTTCCCTGAATCAAAGCACTTTGTAATCGACTTGAAGAAAAATTCACAATTACTGAATCCACCACCAAACCAGCCATTTTTTCTGCCGCATCAACAGCCAAGCGTATTGATTGTTCTGCTGCAAACATATCCATGACAACACCGGATTTAATACCGCGTGAACGCTGTACTCCAAAGCCTAGAATTTCCATAGAATGCGTACGACCATGTAAATAGTGCGCATATTTCAAAGGACGCAAACAGGCAATAAGACAGACAATCTTACTTGAGCCAACATCAAGAACCGTTAAAAAACGTGTCTTACGCCCCCCCCAATGATGTGATCTGAGCAACATCATGGGTTTCCTACCTTTCGCGCTTTTAAAATACGTTCTTCTTCTGTCACACGAGCTTGATAACGCTCCAACGTTTCATCTGATAAAGAAACAGTAATTCGATCAGCAAGACGTAAATCAACACTGAGAATATCGCGTGATAAAAGATCTTGCATTGTACCGGATGAAATAAGAGAGGAAAGTCTTTCAAGAGCACCATTTTCAGGCAACATAACGCGCATTCCATTATTCAAAACAAGATCCCAACGCCGATCACCTACCCGCACAAAAGCACGAACACGATCATACACTTGCCGATAAACTGACAATGCTTGAATAAATCCTTTAGCGGCACTTTGCGCACCCTGCCCAACCACAAGAGGCAAATCCCGAACAATTCCTCCTTTAAAGGGCACAATAACACGCCCCGTATGATCAACAATATCCATTATGCTATCATGTTGCCAAATAGCATAAGGCTCACGCTCCACGATGGAAATACGCATTCTATTGGGATAAATTTTCTGAACATTTGCCGATTGAACCCAAGCCTGTTTTTCCAAAAGAGAACGTGCTTTTTCAACATCAAAAGTGAATATAGAAGGCGCAACATCAAGTTTTAGCATTTTCAAAATATCTTGCTTTGTCAAACGCTTATTACCACTAATATCAACTTGCGTGACCACAAAACCACTATCTGATATAATCGTGTTTATGATCATAGCCATCTGACCACTTGATGAAAGTCCATAAAAAGCTATCACAAAGAAAAACCATACAACAGCAAAAGAGCCCAAATGACGTGGAATATGAATGTTGACAAAAACAAACTCAAACATAAACCGAAGAAAACGACGATAAAGACGTGGCAAAGCCGGCACTGAAAGCACCTCCATCGGAATATTTATTTTATTAACATTCAACGCATACATGATGCGTCCTCCACCATCCATTGAACAATATCGCCGTAAGTACGACCGCTCGCTTTTGCAATATCAGGAAGAAGAGACGTCGATGTCATACCGGGTTGCGTATTAATTTCAAGCCAAACCAATTCTCCCGTTTTCTCATTAAAACGAAAATCAGAACGGCTAACACCTCGACACCCTATCGCCTGATGGGCTGCTAAAGACATTCTTTGCACACTTTGGTAAATATTTAGTGAAAGTTGTGCAGGACAAATGTGAAGAGAACCACCTATCTTATATTTTGAGTCATAATCGTAGAATGGAAAATATTGGCTGGGAAGAATTTCACACACATCCAGCACTTCATTGCCTAAAACAGCACACGTCAATTCACGACCAGGAATATATTTTTCAACCATCACCTCATCGGCATATCCCCAATCAGCTCCCCCAATACTATACGGTGGTGCAGCTTCATTTTCCTGGACAATGACAACACCAAAGCTTGATCCTTCACACACAGGTTTAATGACATAAGGAGGCTCCATGGGATGCGTTTGCCCAACAGCAAAGCGGTTCATAATACGAGAAGGAGCAACACAAACCCCAACACTTGCAACAATAATTTTTGCACGCCCCTTATCCATAGCCAAAGCAGATGCCATCACACCAGAATGGGTATAAGGAATTTTTAAATATTCAAGAATCCCCTGAATCCGACCATCTTCACCAAATGGACCATGCAATGCATTAAAAGCAATATCGGGCTGCAACTGTTCAAGAACAGAAGCGATATGAGGGTTAACATCCACGCGGCTCACACGATACCCTTGTGCCTCAAGAACATCAGCACAAGCCGCCCCTGAAGATAAACTTACAGAGCGTTCAGAAGAAAAACCTCCCATTAACACAGCTATATGTTTATCTTTCATAATAAATCACCCTCTTTCGCATACTATATGTAGCCTATATAGAAGACATCAGCACCACATACAGAAAAAACACAGTTTATCCTTGCGAATCAATAACCTAGCATTTTGCATAATGAATCAGACTCAAAAGCCTGATGCAAGATGTTCTTTGTTAATTTATTGATTCTTAATAGAAATTTTTCATTATCTCTTTGAAATGACTCAATTTTTTATTTGCACTTTTTTAGTGAACAATAAATCAATGAAATGGATCAAAAGGAGAAACATTTCGACCCTGCTCAAATTGACCAATACGCTCTATTTCCCATTGTAAAAGGTGAGCCGAATGTGCAAAAACACGCGCACGCACTGTTTCTCCCAATGCTTCAAGATCATAGCCTGTTGCTTGCCCTGTATTAATCATAAAATTACAGTGCATTTCACTCATTTGAGCGCCACCAATCCGTAAACCACGACACCCTGCTTCATCAATCACACGCCACGCAGATGTATCTTTAGGATTTTTAAAAGTTGATCCCCCTGTCTTTTCGCGGATAGGTTGCACAGTTTCTCTGTGGAGAGCAACTTCATCCATAGCAGCACGAATAGCATCTTTATGACCAGCTTCCCCCTCCAACAAAGCAGCCGTAAAAATAAAATCTTTAGGAATATCACAATAACGATAGGAGTAATGCATATCTTTTAAACTCAAGATATGACGTTGTCCCTTACGATCCAGCGCATAGACCTCAACAACACGTGCTGCGGTTTCAACACCATTTGCACCCGCGTTCATTTTGAGAGCTCCTCCAAGACCACCAGGAATACCATGATAAAAATGGAAACCTGCAATTTCAGCCTTTAAAGCAGCGGCAGCTAAATGTTTATCCGCCGTACCAGCGCCAACTAAAAAGCTTTTTGAAGAAACTTGCTGTACTTGCCCAAAATTTTTAGGTGAAAGACGAATCACAACCCCAGGAACGCCCCCATCACGCACCAGAAGATTAGAACCAATACCTACAATTGTTACAGGGATAGATTCAGGCAAATTTTGAAGAAAAAAGGCTAAATCTTCTTCATCAACAGGCTGATAAAAAAGCTCTGCCAAACCACCGGTGCGAAACCATGTCACCTTACGCATCTCAACATTCGGCGTAAGCTTGCCTCTTATACCTCCCAACAGCGGCTGCAATTGCGCCAATAGCGCCTCACCATCAATGTGCTGAAAATTTATCATGACCATCAAGTCCCGACAACTGATGAGGCAACGCACAAGCCCATTGTGTAATATTGCCAGCACCAAGAAAAACAACATAATCCTCTGCCTGAGCAAACTTTGAGACAAGAGACACAACATCTTCCAGACCGTGTATCAAACGCACATCACGATGACCAGCCATTTTAATATGCTCTACCAATTCTTGCGAACCAACCCCTACAATAGGCTCTTCTCCAGCCGCATAAACAGGGGCAATCAACACTGTATCAGCATCATTAAAACAAGTAGCAAACTCATCAAATAAATGATGCAAACGCGAATAACGATGGGGCTGTGCAATAGCAATGACACGCCCTTTTGCACTCTCACGTGCAGCACGCAAAACAGCTTTTATTTCAACAGGGTGATGCCCATAATCATCAAATATTTCAATGCCACGCCAACTTCCTGTTCGTGTAAAACGCCGTTTTACGCCTCCAAATTCCGCTAACCCCTTCTTTATTAATTCATTTGAAATACCAAGTTCATGCGCAATGGCTATCGCTGCTGTTGCATTGGCAACATTATGCTCTCCTGCCATGGGCAAAAGCAAATTTTTCAACTCAATCTTTCTTCCTGTCTTGCGTGAACGAATAAGAACATCAAAATAGGTTTTTTGACCATCCATCGAAAGATTAAGAAAACGAACATCCGCTTGTGGGTTTGCACCATAAGTAATCACCCAACGATCATCAATACGGCCCGCCAATGACTGAACCTCTGGATGATCAAGGCACAAAACAGCAAAACCATAAAAAGGAACATTTTCGACAAATTGCCGAAAAGCTGCGCGGACAGCATCAAAACTTCCATAATGATCCAAATGCTCAGCATCAATATTGGTAACAACAGCAATATCAGCAGGCAGCTTTAAAAATGTTCCATCGCTTTCATCGGCTTCAACAATCATCCAATCGCCCTCTCCTGTCCGAGAATTCGTACCATAAGCATTAATAATACCGCCATTAATCACCACTGGATCAAAACGACCAGCATCAAGAAGTGCTGCAACCATTGATGTGGTCGTTGTTTTACCATGTGTACCACCCACTGCAATTGCGCGCCGAAATCGCATCAACTCGGCAAGCATTTCTGCACGTCGGACAAGTGGCAAATGTCTTTCTTTTGCAGCAATATACTCAGGATTTGTTTTTTTAACGGCAGTAGAAAAAACAACAACCTCTGCATTTCCTAAATTTTCAGCACAATGACCAATATGAACGTTAATTCCTTTTCTCCGCAAACGTTCAACATTGGCACTCTCAATTTGATCGGACCCTTGAACTTTATAGCCAAGATTATAAAAAACCTCCGCAATTCCACTCATACCAATCCCCCCGATTCCAATAAAATGGATAACGCCTATATCAAGTGGCATTTTCATCAAAAAGCTCCTCTTTTATATCTGACAACAATCGCCCTGCAATTAAGGATTCAGCCATATCAGCAAGGCATCGAGTTGCATGGGGTTGCCCAACTTTTTTTGCAGCAAGCGCTTGTTCTTCCAATAAATGGGGGGCACAACAAGCCTGCGTTAAAAGAACAGAAAGCTTTTCTGCATCTAAATCTTTTTCTAATATAATTTGTGCACCACCCACACGTGCAAGAAGAGCAGCGTTAGCGGCTTGATCATGATCCAAAGCATGAGGATAAGGAACAAGCAAAGCAGGTCGACCAATCACCGCTATCTCACAAACCGATGAAGCCCCAGCACGCGACAAAATAAAATGGGCATGCGCCATACGTTCAGCCATATCATCAAAGAAAGGAGCAACTTCAGCTTGTACGCCCATATCGCAATAGGTTTTAATCAATTTTTCAGCGTCACCACGAATTTGCTGTACAATACGTAAGCGTTTACGGTTCTGATCATCAAGTAAAGCAATCGCTTCTGGAACAATATGTGAAAAAAAAGAAGCCCCTTGACTACCCCCAAAAATCAAAAAATAAAATGGTTCATCACCTGTAGAAGGCTGATAGGAAATTTCAGCCGCCTTCAACACAGCCTCACGCACTGGATTCCCCGTTAAAAGTGTTTTATGAGCATAAGGGCCATGTAAGGACAACAAACCACCAGCGATTGCACGTACAAAAATTGCCAACACTCGGTTAGCACGCCCCATAACAGCATTTTGCTCATGAATAAATGTTACACGCCGCATTAAGGCCGCAATAAAAAGAGGAGGAAAACTCGGATACCCCCCAAAACCACCCACCAGAACAGGACGTAATTTATAAAACAGCCCCAACGATTGCCCCATACCTTTAAGCAAAGACCAAAACGTTTTTATCAAAGCAAAAGGATGGCGTCGTGTAAATGTTGCCGATGAAACGATATGTATATGCTCTTTATCAAAGCTGCGTACAAAAGATCGCGCTCTTTCATCTGTTATTAAATGAACATCATATCCACGTCGCTTTAATTCAACAGCAAGTGCTTCAGCAGGAAAAAGATGTCCACCTGTCCCCCCTGCCACTAAAACAATAACTTTTTTATCATTCATGAAGAGCTATCCAAGACAGAAGAAGAAAAAGCTGAAAGACGGGACTCTGGCCAACGACGTGTTAAACTGAGTAAAATTCCCATTGAAAACGCAATTGCCACCATTGATGAACCACCATAAGAAATAAACGGCAATGTCATGCCTTTGGGAGGGATTAAGTGAAGATTAACAGCCATATTAATCGCTGATTGAAAGCCTATCATCATGGCTATGCCCGTAATACCTAGACGTATAAAGGAATCACGCGTATTCATAGCTATATATAATGAACGCATAACGATAAAGCCAAAAAGCATCATAATTAACAAACAAAGAATAATACCATATTCTTCAGCAGCAACAGAAAATACAAAATCTGTATGGCTATCAGGAATGATCCGTTTTACTGTTCCCTCTCCAGGACCTTGCCCAAACCAACCACCATTTAAAATAGCCTCACGTCCTACATCCACTTGAAAGGTATCTCCTTCCCCTGTCAAAAAACCATTGATACGATCGCGCACATGAGGCAGAAAAAGATAAGCGAGAATAATTCCTACAACGCCGAAAATGAGAAAGAAAAAAATAACCGTAAGAGGCACACCAGCAATAAAAAACAGCCCTCCCCATGTTGCACTTATTAAAATTGTTTGTCCAATATCAGGCTGTAAAACCAGAAGAACACAACAAATAGCATAAAGCAGAGTTGCTAACATATAACCTGGAATTCCCCTCCTGCGTATCTGTTCTGAAAAAAGCCAAGCCGACATCACCACAAAAGCCGGCTTCATAAACTCTGAAGCTTGTACAGAAAAACCAAAGAGCAAAATCCACCGCCGTGCTCCCTTTAATTCAGGACCCCAAAATAGGGTTGCAACCATAAGAACAAGCGTTACAATAAGCAAAAGAGCACATAAACGACGAATATTAGGAAGCGAAAAAAAGGAAATGGTAACCATCGTAAAAAATGCTGAAATGCTAAAAATGATATGCCAGCGAACAAAATAAAAACTATCAGCAATTCCGATTTTTTTTGCAATAGTGGGGCTCGCAGCAAAAGACAGCATAATGCCAATCCCCATTAAAATTAAACAAGCAGCAAAAATAGAGCGATCAATCGTCCACCACCAATTCGCAATTGGGTCTCTATCTGCACGCGTAATCATTTATATCCACCTTATCCGTTTTATAAATTATCTCAAAGTGATAAGGTTCCCCAACCTGTCTAACAAACACTTTAAACACTAAATTACACGAAAAAAGATTCTGGAGTCTTAACGCAAAAATATTTTTTTATAAGTAATGCTGCTTGTTATTGTAATTGCTTCACCAAAGAGATAAATGCTTCGCCCCGCACCTCATAATTTTTAAATTGGTCATAACTTGCGCAAGCAGGTGACAAAAGAACCACCACCTCCTTTGCTTTGCAATGCATTGCGTCAATGGTAGCTTCACGCACCGCATTTTCTAAAGTTAAGCTCATAGAAAAGGGAAAAGAAGATCCAATCATGCACGCAAATTCTTCTGCTGCACTCCCAATCAAATAAGCTTTACGAATTTTAGGAAAAAACTCTCTAAGAGATTCAATTCCTCCCTTTTTTGCCTGCCCCCCAACAATCCAAAAAATATCATTAAAAGCGCAAAGTGCTGGCGCTGTTGCATCTGCATTCGTCGCCTTGCTATCATTAATAAATAAAACCGCCCCCATTTGACGCACCTGCTGCATACGATGAGGTAATCCTTTATAGCTTGCTAAATGCTTGCTTATAGAGGGATCGGTTATTTTTAAAGCCTGCAACGTTGCCAAAGCCATAAGAGCATTTTGCGCATTATGACCTCCGCGCAAAGCAGCTACAGCAGCAAGATCTGCAAGCATATGTCGCTGTCCTTGACGGACAGAAAAGAGCTTGGTCCCCTCTGCATAAAAACCATTTTCTAGCAAGTGATCCTTAGAAATGGCCTCAATTTGATGCCCCTCGTGAAGCAATTGTTGATACAACATCTCACAAGCTGCATCATCAACGGAAATAAAAGCCTGAGAAGCCTGAGCAACCAAATGCCTTTTGGTTTGCACATAATGCGCAAAACTCCCATGACGATCAATATGATCAGGTGTCAAATTTAATAAAAGCCCAATGGTTGGCTGAAGAGAGGGCGTAAGATCAATTTGAAATGATGAACATTCAATCACATAGATACGTTTTTTAACAAAAGGCTTAAGCATCAATATTGCATTTCCAATATTTCCCCCCATTTGCACATCATAACCCATTTTTTCCAACAAATGTGCAAGCAAAGCCGTTGTTGTCGACTTTCCATTCGTCCCCGTAATCGCAATGAAAGGAACATCCTCATCACAAAAACCATAACGCTGTAAAAAATGATGGCGCGCACGAACAAATAATTCAATATCACCGATAATTTCTATATTTGCTTGACGTGCTTTTTCAACAACCCAATGGGGTTTAGGATAATTTAAAGGAACGCCAGGTGCGAGAATCAATGCTACAAATTCTAACCAATCTTCACTGTGAAGATCTCTTGTTGGAATATTTTGCCGAAAAGCTTCTTGCACGCTCGCAGGATGATCATCCCATGCGACCACTTCTGCACCGCCACGCATCAACGCTTTTGCCGTTGCTAATCCAGACTTCCCTAATCCAAACAGAGCAACTTTTTTCCCCTTATAACACGCAACAGAAATCAAAATCTCACCGCAATTTAAGTGTTGAAAGCCCAATGAGAGCAAGAACAATCGAAATAATCCAGAAGCGTATCACCACTTGGCTTTCAGTCCAGCCTTTTTTCTCAAAATGATGATGGATTGGTGCCATAAGAAACACGCGCTTTCTTGTCAATTTAAAATAACCAACCTGAATAACGACCGAAAAAGCTTCCACAACAAACAGCCCACCAATAAGAGCCAACACAATTTCGTGCTTTGTAGCAACCGCAACAGTCCCCAATAGTCCACCAAGAGCCAACGAACCAGTATCCCCCATAAAAATAGCAGCAGGTGGGGCATTAAACCATAAAAAGCCAAGCCCTGCCCCCACAACAGCTCCCAATAAAACAGCCAGTTCACCTGTTCCCGATACGTAGTGTATTTGGAGGTAATCAGCAAAATTCATATTACCACAAAGATAAGCAATCAGAGCAAAAGATAAGGCCGCAACCATCACAGGAACAATCGCAAGCCCATCAAGTCCATCCGTCAAATTAACGGCATTCCCCGTCGCGACAATGACAAAAGCAGAAAAAGGAATAAAAAACCAGCCCAAATTGATAAGATAATCTTTCAAAAAAGGCAAAGCGAATCCAGATGAGCCAATTTGCAGGATGACAAAAGCAGCAATTGCTGCAACAACAAACTCTAGGCTCAACCGTGCTTTCCCAGAAAATCCTTTGTCTGTTTGTTTTGTAACCTTAAGATAATCATCATAAAATCCAATTGCCCCAAAAGAAAGCATAACCAAGAGCGATACCCAAAAATAAATATTCGATAAATTACACCACAAAAATGCCGATACAACAATGCCGGTTAAAATCATTAATCCACCCATTGTAGGTGTTCCAGCCTTTTTAAAATGTGTTTGAGGACCATCGGCACGAATTGGTTGTCCTTTGCCCTGACGCAACTTAAGAGACGCAATGATGCTAGGTCCAAACAAAAAAACAATGAGTCCAGAAGTTAGCATCGCTGCTATCGTACGAAAAGTAATGTAACGGAAAACATTCACACCTGGAATCCAATCACTAAACGAAGAAAAAAACAGCATCATGGAACAAAAAACCTCTTAAAACTATGAAGAAACCGCTTTATAGCGCTCAAGTAATGCCGTCACAATATTTGATGAACAAAGGCTATTGGATGATTTAATCATCAAGAGATCCCCAGGAAAAATTTCTGCCAAAAGAAGCGGTAAAATTTTCTCAATATTTTCAGCATAATGAACCTCAACATCAGCAGATAAATCACTGACTAAAGATTTCATCGCCTCACCAAATAAAAAAACGGGATTAGCACCAGAAAGACGTATTGGCTCCCTTAAATCACGATGAAGCTTTTCACTATATCCCCCTAACTCTAGCATATCCCCTAAAACAGCAATTCGCCGCCCTCCTTCCCCAACTGGTCCTGTCGCAAGAAGCTCAAGAGCCGCACGCATAGATGCGGGATTAGCATTATAGCTTTCATCAATGAGATAAAATTCGCCGCCATTCAATAAAGACAATCGATAACGAACACCCCGCCCTTTTTGAGAAGAAAAATGACTCAAAGAAAGCACAATAGGATCTAAATCAACACCAATGGCATCACAAGCCGCAAGAACAGCTAAACTATTTTGCACAATATGGCGTCCAGGAGCACCAATTTTGACCTGCCTCTCCTGTCCTTCAATACGTACCATCATAGAAGAACAATCGGTTAAAAGACATATATCCCGCGCTTGATAATCAGCATTTTCAGCCTCACCAAAGCTTAAGATCTTTTTCACACCGCATTGCTTTGCTTTTTGAACGAGATAAGAAAAAAAATCACTATCTGCATTTAAAATGGCAATGCCCCCTTCATCCAATCCTTCAAAAATTTCAGCTTTTGCCTCTGCTATTTCTTCAAGATCTTTGAAAAAACCCATATGTCCTGCACAAATATGCGTAATGAGAGCAACATGCGGACACACCAATTTAACCAGAGAGCGAATTTCATCTTTATGATTCATGCCAATTTCAAAGATACCATAATCACTCTCCATCGGCATCCGCGCTAAAGTAAGCGGAACCCCCCAGCAATTATTGAAAGAAGCGAGATTGGCATGAACCTTTCCAGTTGTTGCAAGGACTTGTTTTAAAGCTTCTTTTGTTGTTGTTTTTCCCACCGATCCTGTTATCGCGATAATTTTAGCTCTTGAACGTTTGCGTGCAGCTTTCCCAAGTTTTTCTAGGGCTTGCAAAACATCAGGAACAACAATCAATGGAGCCGATATCTTTTCCATATCCTTCAAACGATTTTCCGCAACAATGAGAACGCCTGCACCTCGTGCATAAGCCTGCGCAGCAAAATCATGACCATCAAGATGATTTCCCTTAATACAGAAAAAAATATCGCCTTCTACAAGAGTACGACTATCAATGGAAACCCCAGAAAAAGTTTCCGGTAAATTCCCCACGACAAAGCCACCGATTGCGGTAACAAGTGCTTGTTTATCCCATAAAGCTGTCATCTCCTCTGGTCCTCTAGAGCTTCTATCGCTTTCAGACGATCTGAAAAAGGATAAGTTGTCTGCCCTATAATTTGGCCATCTTCATGACCTTTCCCAGCAATAATGAGTGTATCACCAGCTTTCAAAAGCCCCACCGCATAAGAAATAGCCTCACCACGATCTGCTATCTCTATGGCTGTTGGTACCGCCTGCAAAATATCCTTGCGTATTTTTTCTGGTATTTCTGTGCGCGGATTATCATCCGTTACAATAACAATATCCGCTTTATCTGCTGCAATTTTTCCCATCAAAGCTCTTTTTCCTTGATCTCGATCCCCTCCACAACCAAAAACAACAACCAAACGCCCTTGTGTAAAGGGACGAACAGAAAGCAAAACCTGCTCCAAAGCTTCTGGTTTATGGGCATAATCAATATAAACAGGTGCATTATTTTCTGTCTTTCCAATAAGCTCTAACCGACCAGGGGCCCCTTGCAAAATTTCAAGTGCAGAAAAAACCTTATCAGGAGAAAGACCTGTTGCAATGGCTAGTCCAGCCGCCACAAGTGCATTGGCCACCTGAAAATCTCCAGCTAAAGGCAAATCAAATGTATAAATCTTATTTTCCACACGACATTCGATACACTGTTTTGAGCGTTGATGTTCAACGCGATTAATTGTGATAAATTGTCCCTTACGTCCAATAGTCAAGACACGGCGACGCGCTTGTGTAACAGCATCAATAACTTTTTGTGAATAGACATCATCAGCAAAAATCAAAGCAGGAGCAGATACAGGCAAAAGTGTATCAAACAACCTCATTTTAGCCCGTAAATAATCCTCTACACATCTGTGATAATCCATGTGATCTCGCCCTAAATTGGTAAAAGCACCAGCCGTTAAACGCACTCCATCAAGGCGTCCTTGATCAAGCCCATGTGAAGAAGCTTCAAGAGCTACATGAGTCACACCTTCATGAGAAATTTCACAAAGAAGACGGTGCAAGACAACCGGATCAGGTGTTGTAAGAGAACCATAATCATTCCGGTGAGGTGAAACAACACCAACCGTTCCTATACTAGCAGCACACAATCCAACATGAGTCCAAATTTGCCGAACAAAAGAGACAACAGATGTTTTACCACTTGTACCGGTTACAGCAACCACCGTTTCAGGCTGAGAACCATAAAAACGTGCAGCAGCCAATGCAAGACTATGACGAACATTAGAAACACGTAAAATTGGAACAGATAACCCCTCAAGAATCTCCTCGCGATCAGTAACAATTGCGCGTGCTCCCCGCTTTATCGCATCATTGATATAGTCTCTTCCATCCCCTTGTTTTCCTCGAATAGCGACAAAAACATAGCCCGGTAAGACTTGTCGAGAATCTGCACTGATCCCTGTTATTTCCATTGAAGAAAGCTTCTGATCTTCAAGACATTCTGTAAAAACTGTTCCAAACAACATAACGACGCACCTTTATATTCATTTTACCGCTGTTTAACAAAACTTGAATGGCTCTTGTCACCTAAAAAAGGCTCATATTCTTTTTTAAAATCGGGTTTTATACCAAGAAAACTGGCTGAACGACGAACAATATTCGCAAGCATTGGTCCAGCATTCATCCCTGCTGTTGCGGAATGTTTTCCTTCCTCTGGCTTAGGTTCATCAATAATTGTTAAAACAACATAAGCAGGATCATCAATCGGAAAAGCAGCCAGAAAACTATTGAAGTTTTTTGTTTTTGAATATTTCCCATTTTCAACTTTCTCAGCTGTTCCTGTCTTTCCGCCCACCCGATAGCCCTCTACTTTAGCATTACGTCCAGAACCAATATCACTATTTAATTTATAAAGGTAACGCATATTTTGGCTTGTTTTGGCCTTCAAAACCTGTTTTGCATGGTGCAAAGTTTGTTCTTTTGTCCGTTTTAAAAATGTCGGTGCAATCAACCAACCACCATTCATTAAAGCAGCAGCCCCAACAGCTGTTTGCAAAGGTGTTGTCGCCATACCATGCCCAAAAGAAATTGTCATAGAATGGATATCCTTCCAATGATGAGGCACAATAGGATGGGCAACTTCAGGCAATTCTGTTCTAAGGCGATCTAAAAGCCCAAGTTTTTGTAAAAAATCACGATGTTTATCAATCCCTATCGCTAGAGCCTCTTTAGCAGAACCAATGTTGGAAGAATAAATAAAAACCTCCCATAACGTTAAAGGACGATTTTTTCCGTGAAAATCATGAATCGTATAGCCACTACTTGCTTTTATGGGCTTTGAAGCATCAATAACACTGTTTAAATGAAAAATACCGGAATCAAGAGCCATAGCGGTCGTAAAACTTTTAATGATCGACCCCATTTCAAAGGTTCCAGCCGTCATCCGATTAAGACGATCACTTTTTAAAGCTTCAATAGGATTTCCAGGATCAAAATCTGGAAGTGATGCCAAAGCCAAAATTTCCCCCGTATGTATATTTAAAATAACAGCACCTGCAGCAATTGCCTTATAACGCTTCATAGCCTGAATAAGTTCATCATGAACAATTGCCTGAAGTCGCACATCAATCGAAAGCTGAACTGGTTTTAGCGATTCTTCCACGGCAAGACCAGCTGCACGCAAAGCACTCAAGCCCGTATCATCAATATATTTTTCCATACCTGCAATGCCCTGATTATCCACATTGACCATGCCAAGAATATGGGAAGTTATAGGTCCATCAGGATAAAAACGACGAATTTCAGTCCGAAAACCAACTCCTGGAATACCAAGAGCCATAATTTGCGTTTTCTGCATGGGTGTTAACCCACGCTGTATCCAAGAAAAACCGGTTTTTCTTTTTAAACGCTTATAAGTTTCCTGCCAATTCAGATCAGGCAAAACTGTTGAAAGCAATTCAATTGTTTCATCTACATCAATAATACGTCGTGGCTCAGCAAAAAGTGAATAGGTTTTAATATCTGTTGCTAATAAACGACCATTACGATCAACAATATCAGGTCGTGCCGTCAATTGAAGAATGCTTGGTCCCTTTGCTTCTTCAATCTGTCCACCTTCCAACCCATAAGAAATAAGGCAAGCTCCCATGATGCCATATAAAACCAAAAAACAGAACAATGAAAAAAGCAAACGTGGACGGCTAGAGTACGGACGACGAATAGAAACATTAGGATGATTCAACGAATCCTTTAAGTACTTTTTTTTCTGTGAGGATAAACAAGCCGATTTCATTGCTGTACGCCTTTTTGAACAGCACGATTAACTTGAGAAGCCCTATTATTTGCCAAAATATCCTGATGATCTTCCAAGATATTTTGTTTAATGATTTCTTCAATTGGATCGTGTTCTCGTACCGGAATATCTTTAAGCTCTACGATTTGATGCGGCTCTATAACCTCTAACCCAAGTTGTTTTTGATAACGTTTTGCAAGTTTTTGCATGCGTGAAGGCTTTATCATGACAGCCCACTCAGCATGAAGCAAACTCACCGTATTTTTTGCTGCAGCAATTTCATGCTCAAGATGACGAACCTCGCTCATACGTTTTTGAACATCATATTTTACTTTATAAGTAAGACCAGCCATACAAATCATAATCATCACTAAAATCATATCAAATGTACGGAAAACTGTCATTTCTTGCCACCTTCAAAACCGGCAATCTCTGCTAAACCAAATAACTTCATATCCTCCCCAAGAGCTTCTGCTTCAGTCCGCACCCCCATACGCAATCTCGCAGAACGTGAACGAGGATTTTGCTGTAATTCCTCTTTATTTGCGGTTATTCCCCCTTTAAACAAAGGAAAAAATGTTGCTGGAGAATGCTTTATTTCAGGCAAATGGCGTGATCTCATACCTTCTCCAGAACGAGAGACAAAAAACCTTTTGACCATACGATCTTCAAGAGAATGAAAACTAACAACACCCAAACGACCTCCAGCTTTTAAAACGCGTTCAGCAGCAAATAAACCACGCGCTAATTCACCAATTTCATCATTAACATAGATACGAAGAGCCTGAAATACACGTGTTGCAGGATGAATGCGATCTCCAGGCTTTCGCCCTACCAACAACTCAATGGCATGCGCAAGATCACCAGTACGCAAAAAAGGCTGAACAACACGACGCTTTTCAATCATTCGTGCAATTCGTCCCGCATAACGCTCTTCTCCTAAGATCTTAAAAATACGCGCTAAATCTCTTGCCTGTAGATGATTTACAACATCGCTCGCTGTAAAACCCGTCTGAGCCATTCGCATATCTAAGGGACCATCTTTTTGAAAAGAAAAGCCTCTTTCTGCTTCATCAAGCTGCATTGAGGAAACACCAATATCCAGAATAACCGCATCCACTTTCTCTTCAACAACACGATCAAGCTGTGAAAATTTCATATGAACCAAACGAAGCCGTGGAAAAAATTCATCAACAAGAGATTGCCCCGCACCAATAGCGTGAGGATCACGATCAAGAGCAATCACCTGTGCCCCTGCCTTTAACAAGGCGCGCGTATAACCACCAGCACCAAAGGTGCCATCAATCACTTTTGCTCCAACCAATGGCATAAGCCCAGCCAAAACTGGCTGTAACAACACTGGAATATGGCGTTCAGCTCTTTGATCCTGTTTTATCAAAATAATCCGTCTTGAAGTTATGCTGTTTCAAATCAACAGCTCTCTCATAACAACCGATATAAGAATAACCCAACCCTTAAACTTTCATATTAATAGCTATAAAGGAGAAAAGCTAAAGTTATCCCAAGACATATCCTAGTGTATTATACTTAAAGAAATGTTATAATTTTTTAAAACACTCTTTATTCAAGTGCTTATTTCAAACACAGACTTCATAAAAGCCTATACATCATTGAACGTATAAAATATCACGTATCATCATGAAATATCAGTCGGCCTATAAGCCGGGTTCTGTATAGTAAAGCTCATACTTTACATGGCAACCATTCATCTGGGACGGATGTTACCATCCGCCTCATGCAACCTACCCGAATGACTCGCCCGGAAATCGGCTGCAATTAAATCTTGCACGTCATTTCTATTTGGTCTTGCTCCCGGTGGGGTTTACCTTGCCACATTCATTACTGAATGCGCGGTGGGCTCTTACTCCACCCTTTCACCCTTACCTATAAAAATAGGCGGTTTACTTTCTGTGGCACTTTCCCTAGGGTCACCCCCGCCGGGTGTTACCCGGCACCGTCTTTCCATGGAGCCCGGACTTTCCTCACCTGCCGCTTTTCAGCATTGGACAAGCGCGGTTGCCCAGCCAACTGACGCGTTAAATCATAAAACATTTTCTGCTCCGTGAAAAGAGCATCTTAAAATATTTTATAGCTATTCCCTTTCAAAAAGCATTTTTATTTTAATGAAGCTAAATACATTTTCACTTTTGCGCAATATTTTGCCGAAATGGAATTCATTTTTTTTGCCGCATGACCTGCGTTATATTTAAGGATTGTACCACATGTACTTCCACCACTGAGCTTATAGGCCCGCGCCAAATAACGCATACCATATTCAAGATTGGTCGCAGGATCGTACAAATCTTTTACAGAACCACTAAATCCCAACCCTCGCGCCGTAGAAGGTTTTATTTGCATTAAACCTATTTCGCCCGCGGCCCCTTTTATGCTTGCCTTATAATTACTTTCAACTTTTACAACAGCATGGGCTAAATTAACGGGAACATTATGCTTCGTTGCAAGTTTTCGAATAAGAAACTCATAAGGACGCGCAGGTATCTTAGAATCAACAATCACTGAGCCTTCTTTTGATTCTGCAATATTTAAGGCACTATGAGTCCAGTTTATATCAAATATAAAAAATACAGCACATGCTGTATTTAACAAGATTTTTAAAAATTGCATTTTCTTTCTCTTCACAACATTCTCAAATTCTATCCGCAAATAATTTGCAAGCATATTGTACAAAAAAGAAAGCAAAAGAACGGCTTGAAAAAGGAAATACTAAGACAATTTCAAGATAAAACTCTATATTAAAAGCAAATCTCTTTATGCACAAATTATAGATTTCCCTATATCATAAAATAAGAAAATTAAAGAGACTATAGTTAAGCTTATAGCATATTCAATGAATATAATATACTCTATCCATTTCTACTATTGCTGTTTTATTACCAATTTTTAGAGTACAAAGATAGCAATTTAAGTAGACATAATATTTTTTACAGACGATGATTAAATTCTTTGTTGAAATCAATCCCACAAAGCAATAGAGACAAAATCATCTTTATTGAAGAGCTTCAATATCGCAAAAGTTTCACAAAAATAAAAACCGCTATTTATGCTTCTCACGCGCCAATAAATGACCGCAACACTCTTTATCCTCAATAAACCATTAACCAAAACCAATCTCCCCCCCACCATCGTGCAAAAAAGCCCATAAATATACCAAAACTCTCATACTCTTTATCAATTTAAAAGATAGCAATAGCCCTTGGTCTTTGAGATAACTTAAAGACGCTTTTTACGTCTTTCTAAAAAGAGCTTTTATCCACAAAAGCCCCCCCGCTTTGTGTTGTGTAAAAAACTGATTTTGATTTCTTTAACAGATTGAAAACAAAAGAATTCTATAATATTCGAGATTCCCACTTCACATATAAAAGGATAAATGACTATTAAAAACAATATCCTTCTTTGTTCATACAACAAAGCTTAATAATTATTTTTATCTGTTTTTTAATTCTCAAAAATACAATATCCTCAAAACCTTTTAAAGAAAAATGGACCTCTCAACCTCATCTAAATATTTTTTACTTGATCCCAGATTATCATCTTATCAGTCTTGCACCCCATCTTTACAAATCGTATAAATGAATAAACATCTTAAAGTCCACAAGAAAAGGAAGATCAAGCCTTTTGGGAGTTTTCTATTCTCTTAACTCAAACAAAAAAATAACGGACATATAAAATCCGCTTAATATATTTTATTATAACAATTCATGCCTTTGCTTTGCTAGCAATAAGCGCTCTCAAATTATTCACCCCTTTATGAAAAGTCTGTTTTGATTTAAGCTGCTTTTTATTCTTTTTGTCACTGTAATCATTGATAATACAGTTAACCAGAATAGTTCTCGATAAACTTGCGATCACTCTTGTAATGATCACAACATGATTCTTATAACCCGATTGTTTTATCTTTTAGATAATATAAACTTTACTAATGATCTTACAATTTAACTATTTTCTTTGCACTTTTCAAAACGTTACGAAAAGCTCTACCCCTTAAAATCACATCCAAGAAACACGATTAAAAAATAATTAAAAATAAGCATTCGCAATGGAAGGACGAGACATCGCTTTTGTGAGAGCCATAGCGACAGTTTCACCAAACTTGTGTGCTTCTTCACGACTCTGACCACTTTCAGAAGCAAATGAAACCGCATCGCGACGCACTTGCTCAATAAACAGCTCTCGCTGCTGAGGACTCATCTTAGAAAGACGCTCAATAACATCTGGAAAAGCCATTGCCCATCTCTCTAGCAATAAAGCCTCTGTTACCTCAACTTGCTGAGAAGAAGAAGGAGAAGAAGAAGAGAACATGTAGTTGGAAAGAAGCTTATGAACCACAACACTCTGAGAAGCAAAAATGCCTACGCCAAAAAGAAGAAACATAAATAAAATAACAGCAATACGACCGGAGAAAAATCCCATCATCTCTCACCTAAAGATCACAGAATCAAACACAGATTCCCTTTATAGCACTCAATAATTTTTCAATAAAGAAAAACTCTCATTATGAATAATAAACACGATAACACTAACCACTCAGCAAACGCTTATCCCCCTAGGACTACATACTACGTAATAATAAACTTTACACCTTTTAAGGACCCTGAAAACATCTTACCAAGCCCTAAAAACAATTTACAAAAAAACCTGACTGAGGAAATCCTCAGTCAGGCCAGACAATCTAGGGGATCCACGCGGGGGGGGGGGAGGAGGTTCCCCGATCGTCTTCTCACATCGACCACTAAGATAGCCGATGCAATATTCTTGCTATGGAATAAAATGCTTTAAACAACAAGAAATTCTTATCATCTTCTACGCAAAAAAACAAAAAAGAATTATAAATTGTTTAAAAATGGTGAAATTTAGGCAAAAAAAATTTAAAATGCACCAATTTGAAGCAATTTTATTCCCCTAAGATATTGATCAGAATCTACAACCATCATAATTTTTATAATAATTTCTTTCATAACTCTGGTGATCATCATTAAAAAACAAGTAATCTGTATATATTCATCCTATAAAAAATAGAATCAGCAGAATCACTTGTCCAACAGAGCGATCACCACAAAAGAAAAATGTCGTCTTTAAGCCTTATACAATAACAGTAAAAACAGCTGTTCAAAAGAACAGATAAAATTATTTAAAATAAAAACAATAAATTAGAGAGAAAAATCTTATCTATCTTCATAAAATTTTCTGAAAATGGCCCTTTAAAAATACTATCAAATCTCTTGACTCTTAGTATCAATGAAGAGAGTTTAAATAGCTTATGAAAAAATGAAACTTCTGAAGGTATTTATTTCGAATCATACCCTATAATCATTCCCAATAACGATAAACTACCTTACAATAGCCAACCAACCCCTCTATTATCGTAACAAAAACGATGAATGCAGATATTTCCTTTTAATCTTTGCCATTTAAACTGTCTTACAAAATGATCAATAAAACAATTTTTGTATTCAAAAATTTCTCTACTCTTTTCATATATCAAGATATTGATTTTAATAATTATTGATCGTTTTCATATTAAATGACGGTCCCCAACCTTATAAGCACCCCTATTTAAAATCTTCCAATATGAATCAATCACAGCCACACTATCGCACGTCATAAATAAGATTGGCATGGGAATAAAAGTAATAAAAAAGAATCAAAATATCTCCGATGAGCCATTTTAAAGCAAGGGTGATACAATATTGAAAATTGGAAATAAAATGATAATGCTAGCTTATTAACTTTTATTTAAACGAAAAAAGATACTGCCCTATGAATTTTACGCTATATCACTCATAAGCTGTACCAAAAGATGCCCCTGCGTAAGCAAAAAAAAAGAAATTCACTTTTGGCAAGAAAAATGGACTTATTTAATAACCTTCATGATTTTTCATGATCAAGAGATATAACGCTTTCATTTTCTTATTGCTTTCAACCACGGATTACCCATAGATCACCGCCAATCTAATTTTTATAAATATAACACAAAGCATATATATATGAATGCTTGTAAGATAAGATTGAAAAGCACCATCTTTAACATTTATGAAGGTACAAACCACCACCATATTATATTGTAGCTGCTCTCATATTGAGAAATATGTAGGAAAGGTTCATAGCCTTTTTCAAACGATTTTATTGACACAAAACCTCTTTTGTAACAGAAAAACAGACGCTTTTGGAATTTTAAAAGATCATTCATCTTTTAAAATCAATTTATTGATGAATTAATAACACGATATCAAGACACCTGAAATGATAATTCTTACAGCCTTACTCTATAAGAATTACAAAGGCCTCCACGCCGCTATGAAATACCAATACCCTCATATAAAGGCATAATACGAATACAAAAAAAACAATAACTTCTCAATAATTGAATAAAGTTTTATCTCTGCGCTATTCCTTGAGAAAGATCATAGAATAAAGCATATTAACAAACATGGTTTATACAAAATCGATTTGTTTATCTTTAATATCATCAACCAATAAACGTGGATCACGAGCAAGCCAAATTGTCACCACACACGCCTCACTGTTTTTACTTTGTATAGGAGTAAGACAAACTGTTTGTTCTAAAACAAGCCCCGCATTTTTAAGCCACTGTTCTATTTGTAAAGCCGAAAATCCAAGATGTATCGGCTCTTGATCAGAAGATGAAGATTCAACTTTATGATCACAAAAATCCACAATTAATAAACGCCCATGAGGACGCAAAATATCTGATATCTTATGAAGAACCATTTCAGGGTTTTCAAGAAAATGTAAAACCCAATGAAGAATGACTAAATCAAAAGTTGTCTCTCCAACAGGCAAGTGCAAAACATCACGATCAAGCACAACTTCAACCGCATGCGTATAAAGATCAGAAAACAATTTTAAGACAGAATCTCCCCCCATCCCAATATTCAGCATCGTCTGAAATGGCTTATCACCCACGATTTTAAGTAAAGCACTTTCCACACCATGATCTGCCATATAGGATGACCGTAAAACATCCCATTGCGACGTATTTTTTAAGAAATGTTTTTTTCTCGTTTTTTGACGCTGCTTTTTGATATCCTTCAAACGTTCTAAATCGTGTGCTAACAACATATCATGCTTTGGCAAAGACGAAAGAATGCTCATTACAATATCTTTACCCCAAAAATCATGACAAAGCTTAAAATAAAGACAACCTCCCTTCTGATAATGCTCAATCAATCGTGCTTCGTACAATAAACATAAATATCGTGATATACACGCTTGCGACTGATCAAGAATAAAAATAAAATCAGGGATTGTTAAATCTTCATGATTTAAGAGTCTGAGAACACGTAAATGGCTCACTTCTGCAACCGCTTTCAGCAGTACAATCATTGCATCTAAACTTGCACTTTTTTTCATAATTATTCCCTAAACTTCTCTATAAAGATTTGTTTATAGGAACAAAAGTCAAGCATAATGCGCATATTCTTCATCTATTTCATTCCCACTATTTTATCATCCTATGAAAATGAGCCACTGTAAAAGATGAACAGATCTTATCAAATTTATCAAAAAATAATTATAATATATTGATTTATAATAGTTATTTATATTTTTTAACTTAAATAACAAGCTAAAATATCGTCATTTTTTCTCATTTCAAACCTATTCATGGTAAATCAAACAACACCATTCTCTTGCCCTTCAGAAACGGCAACCTATGGATAAATGAAATGCCTCTTCATAACTATCTCAAAACAAAAACGATCTAACATGGGGAGAGAATAAATAATAGGATGGCTTTACTTGTCGCTTTTAATAAAAGACGCTCATGCTTAATGACCAGAGCATTTGCAGAATAGCAATTTTCTATAAAAAGATTCTCCCTCTTCATGGCAATTTTCCAGCAAGAACAGCTATATCACGAGTAGAATGGCGTTATTTACACCATGGACTCATGAAAGAGTCTCTCCTCTTTCCAATAAATAAAAACTTCCATAAAACACACACGACTCTATTGATGAATATCATCAACACAAAAACACTCTTATTTTCTCGATAAAGTTCCAATAAGATTAAGAAATTTTAGCGTGTAAGAGGCTTATAATTTACATGCTTAGGATTAAGGGATTCTGCCCCAAGGCGGCGAACTTTATCAGCCTCATATTCAGCAAAATTCCCTTCAAACCATTCCACATGACCATCACCTTCAAAGGCTAAAATATGCGTTGCCAATCGATCAAGAAACATACGATCATGCGATATAATCACTGCACAACCAGCAAAATTTTCTAATGCATCTTCCAATGCACCCAACGTTTCAGTATCAAGATCATTTGTCGGTTCATCAAGAAGCAGCACATTCCCCCCCTCTTTTAGAAGTTTCGCCAAATGGACGCGATTGCGCTGCCCTCCTGATAAATTTGCTACTCTTTGCTGTTGATCGGTCCCCTTGAAATTAAAAGCACCGCAATAAGCACGACTATTCATCTCATATTTGCCTAACTTAATAATATCATTTCCACCAGAAATCTCCTCCCAAACAGTCTTATCTCCTGCTAAGGAATCGCGACTTTGATCCACATAACTCATGTGAACGGTTTCACCGATCCGTATTTGACCTGAATCGGGCTGTTCTTGTCCCGTCAACATTTTAAACAAGGTCGACTTTCCCATACCATTAGCCCCAATAACGCCGACAATGCCCCCAGCAGGAAGTTTAAAAGAGAGAGAATCAATCAACACCCGTTCACCATAAGCTTTAGAGAGATGATCAACTTCAATAACAACCTGTCCTAATCTTTCTCCAATAGGAATAATGATTTGCGCCTCTCCAGGACGGCGTTCACGTGCTGCCTGAACCAATTCATCATAAGCTTTAATCCGCGCTTTTGACTTTGCTTGTCTCCCTTTTGGACTAGAAGCAATCCATTCTTTCTCACGCAATAAAGCACGTTGACGCGCAGCCTCTTCACGCCCTTCTTGAGCCAAACGTTTAGCTTTAGCCCCTAAATAAGCAGAATAGTTCCCCTCATAAGGGATACCTTTACCGCGATCTAACTCTAAAATCCACCCCGTAACATTGTCGAGAAAATAACGATCATGGGTTATCAAAAGTACAGCACCAGGATATTCACGCAGATACCTTTCAAGCCAAGCCGTCGTTTCAGCATCTAAGTGGTTTGTCGGTTCATCCAAAAGCAATAAATCAGGTTTTGACAAAAGCAACTTGCAAAGCGCCACACGCCGCTTTTCACCACCCGAAAGTTTTGTCACATCTGCTTCAGCTGGCGGACAACCAAGAGCAGCCATCGCCATTTCCACTTGATTTTCTAAATCCCAAAGGTTCTGACTGTCAATAATATCCTGAAGCTTTGCACTTTCATCAGCCGTTTCCTCACTATAATTCATCATCAATTCGTTATAACGCTCGACAATTGCCTGTTTATCTGCAACACCTTCCATCACATTGCCACGCACATCTTTGCTTGCATCAAGCAAAGGTTCTTGCGGTAAATAGCCACAACGAGCCCCTTCAGAAAGCCATGCTTCTCCCGTATATTCTTTATCTAGCCCAGCCATAATCCGTAAAATAGTCGATTTACCTGCACCATTTGGCCCTAGAATGCCGATCTTCGCATCTGGATAAAAAGACAAATGAATATTTTCTAAAATTTTTTTATTGCCGTAAAACTTGTTGAGCCCAGCCATATGGTAGATAAATTGACGTGCCATAAATTTCTCTTTATATTGTGCTATATTAAAGATTAGGATTTTGAAAAAATTACTTTCGCTTTTTGAAACTATACAGTAAATAGAGCTTACATGGTCTCAAAAGCTTTTTGCTTTAATATTGGTACATTTTTTCTTATCTCACAAGCCCCAGTATGGTTTTAAATGCAAAAAAACATTCCTTCAAAAAGTAAAAAGAAAATCTTTTTAGCGGTACCAGAAACATGTTATCAAACATTACCCCTCTTTTCCATACCAGATATAACATTATATTTTTACCGTATTAAACCAACCTATCAATGTAATATGGGACCAGAAAGAAAAGTAGTTCTCTATGCGCCTTCTTTTTTTTCTTTATGGGCTTTATATTACGCAGTAAAAAATCCTTCTCTCTTTTCATCAATTTTTTGTTACGGAAAACAATGGACTTCCCCCCTTGCCTTGATGTGGCTTAAATTGCGTTTACAAAACGACTGCCGCCTTATGGGATCTGACGTCCCAAGCCCAATGATCATGAAAGCCTTGCGTCAACATGTCGCAACAAATAACGACAGTACACTTCCCATTGGTATGTGGTTACACTTCGTAAAAAACTATAAAATGAATTGTAAAAACTTATCTATTCCCCTCTTTTGGCTTGATAATTATAAAAATAAGATCCATCTTCAACAAGTCATTTCAAAACTTCAAGACGAAATATAGCTTTTTAAAAATACGATAAAAGCTCATCTCCTATAGGAATATATTTATGGAAAAAAAAGCCTTACTCGTCATTGATGTGCAAAATGACTTCTTACCTGGTGGAGCACTTGCAGTACCACAAGGTGATGTTATTTTACCCACTGTCAATAATCTCATTAATCGTTTTGACCACGTTATCTTAACCCAGGACTGGCACCCCAAAAACCATTGCAGCTTTGCTTCCTGCTATCCTGAAAAAAAGCCCTATGATACCATTAATCTTGACTATGGTCCTCAAATACTTTGGCCTGATCATTGCATACAAGGAACACAAGGAGCAGAATTTCACCCATCTCTCAGAGTAGAAAAGGCACAACTTATCCTTAGAAAAGGTTATAATCAAAAAATGGATAGTTATTCTGCTTTTCTTGAAAATGATCAAAAAACACCAACAGGTTTACAAGTTTATCTCAAAGAACATGGTTTTACCAAGCTCGTTATGTGTGGCTTAGCAACTGACTTTTGTGTTGGATTTTCTGCTCTACACGCCATACAATATGGTTTTCAAGTCAGTGTTTCATTAAATGCCTGCGCTGGTATTGATGTAAACGAATCTCTAAACATGATGCTTAAAACAATGAACGAAGCTGGTATCGAACTGTTAATGGTCTCCTAAAATATTGTTTTCTGGCCATCTATTATAAGGCAATGATTGATAAGAAATAAACTATTCTCTTACACGTCACACATAGGATCAATATAGAAATAAAAATCATTCAAGAAAGCAGCAAAAACGCTTCTTATGCATCGTTAAAGATAAGAGCTGTCATCGACCTGAAAGCGGGTAAAAAGTATAATGCCCGTTTGCACCTTGTGTTTAAGTCAAAGCCTCCAAGAAATTTTACATTATTCCTTCCACGAGAAAAATCATGCTATCAATTCAACTTTAAAATAAGGACGCTAATAAAAAAAGGCAATGGCATTTTATTTTGCATGAAAGATCTCTCATATTACGAATATGTGATAAACGAACTCATTAAAAAATATTAAGTTTCAATGCGTTAATATGAACCATGTTTATCCAGTTGACGACGCTTAAAACGAATCGAAGAATATAATGCCATTCCAATAATACAGACTCCCACAAGTCCTGTTAAAACTTCAGGAACCGATATAATCGTTTGTAGATACATAATCACGGCAAGAACTAAAATTGCATAAAAAGCACCATGCTCCAAATAACGATAATGCAACAATGTCCCTGATTCGACCAACATAATTGTCATCGAACGAACGTAAAATGCACCAATTCCAAGACCAATTGCGATAATAAAAAGATTGTGTGAAAAGGCAAAAGCACCAACCACACCATCGAAAGAAAAACTCGCATCGAGAACTTCTAAATAAAGGAATGCCCCAAGTCCCCCTTGAGCCACTGTCGTCAAAGTTCTCTTAGGATTATCCAAGAAATGACCGACAGCTTCAACAGCTATAAAAGTCAAAAGCCCATAAAGGGCTGCTAATAAAAAAGTAACTTTATCTTCCGCAACAATCTGCCCTGATACGAATAAGATCAAAATCAAAACAATTGCAATATCCATTCCAACAAGTGCTCCAAACTTTTGAGCAGGTCTCTCTATAACATTAAGCCAATGGACCTCTTTTTCAGAATCAAAAAAATATTTTAAGCCAACCATCATAAGGAAAGTTCCTCCAAAAGCGGCAATTCCCATATGCGCATCGGTTAAAACTTCGGCATATCGATGTGGTTCCCCTATTGCTAATTTAACTGCCGCAATTGGATTAATCCCAACAGCCACGACAACCACTAACAGCGGGAAAACAATCCGCATCCCAAATACAGCGATCAAAATACCCCATATAAGAAAACGACGACGCCATAACGGACTCATTTTACCAAGAACACGTGCATTAATAATAGAATTATCAAAGGATAAAGAAATTTCCAAAACCCCTAAGACACAGCAAATAAAAAAATATTTAAAAAAACCAGTAATGCTTCCCGTTTCAAACCAACCGATAGCCCCTCCTAAAAAAACACCAATAATGGTGAAAAAAAAAGCAAAACCAAAATAGCGTAATAGGGACATGATCATTCCTCAAAGTTTATTTTCTAATTCACCTACAGCACACACATAGTACAAATCAAAAGCTTGTACTTCTTTAAAGTTGCATCTCTTAATGCAGAGGTGTATAGAATATATATAGTAAAGTTACATGAAAATTTTCTCAAAAAAGCAAAAGACAAATGCAATAAACAGAGAGTTTTGTTTTGAAATGAATGTTAATCGTCAATACAAGAGAGTTGAGAGAGTATTTTTTATCCATTAAAATAAAAAAATAAAGAAAAATTAAAGCGATAAATATTGACATTATGTCATAGAATATTAATACATAGTGTGCTTTTATTATTTAATGATTTATACCATGATGATTTACTGAGGGAGATAATTCGTGGCACGTCCTGAAACTGAATCAAAAACCATATTTGGAAAACGTTTACGTTATGTACGTCTTGCTTTAGGCGATCCATCACGTGAAACCTTAGCTAAAAGTTTTAGTATGACAAAAAATTCCATTGCTTTTTATGAGCGTGGAGAGAGAGAACCCAATCTTAGTGTCTTACAAACATATCGCACGTTATATGGTGTCAACATTAATTGGCTTTTAACCGGACAAGGAAAAATGTTTGACGCCGAATATACAAAAGGTGATTTTGACTGGAATTATTTTATAAAAAAAATTGAGGGACTAGAAGAAACACTTACCAAGTGTGATCGTAATGAAAAACTAAATCAAGAAAAAATCGACAGCTCTTATGAAAAATTGCAGCAATATTTATCAAGACAAGGTTTATCAAATGGCCTTAACCCTAAAACTGCAACATCTCTGATCGATATGAAAGCCAAAATGGCTAATTCTTATACCCTTAGCTTATTCATTGATTTACTCATTCGAAGCGTATCCCAAAAAGAAGTTATTGCTAATCAATAAACGCCTACTTAAAAAGAAAAAACAAGAAATAATTAAGCGCCACCAGCATGGAGACAAGTATCTTTCCTCTATCCATGCTGGTAGGGATTTGTGCACTCTATAAAATTTACTTCTGTAAAAGAAAAATATTTTTATTGTAAATGAACATATAGTGTCATTAAATTAGAAAAATAATTTTATAGTATAAAATTCTTATTCATATCTTATTGACAAGAAAATTTTTCTTGTTAGAAGAATAATAGCTCTCATAGAAATTACTTTTTAAGGTCAGAAAATTTAAGGGGAATATATTGACGACTTCCTATAGAGACATACATTAGTATTTGTAAATGGGTTAGTTGAGTATTCATCCTGAAAATTATCAGCTATTTTATGAGGTAGGAAACATGTATTTTGAGGTGTTTCAAGGTGTTCACAATCAGTGGTATTGGCGTTTAATCTCAGGTGATGCACAAAAAGTTGCTTTTTCGAGTAAAGGATATCCAACAAAACAAGATATCTTAATGAATATTGAGCAAATTAAAGAAATTACTCATAAAGCGCTTATTAAAGAACTGCAGTCTTAACGTTCTTTACTATTAAAATGTAAGAGTTTAATTTTTAGAATAAGATTTCTGGTTACATTTTTGTAATGAATAAACGGTGATTTATTTTTCTCATAATAAGGACGTTTTTTGCGTTATTTTTAACATATATGCGTAACAATTAAATATTTGTAGAGTGGGTGTTTATATTCAAATATAATTGAGTTTTGATAGCCTCTATCAAGCAGAAAATCCCTCAGACACTGTGTCTCTTCATAGAACAAACGCCCATAAAGAGAAAATAAATTATAAACTAGGAATGTGGGGGCTTTCCTAGCTATCAATATCATTTGCGTTCGTCGTTCTATTTTTATCGGACCATCATAACTGACTTATCCCTTCATCTTCATAAAAATCAAATATCTCTTTCTTTTTTATTATCATGCAATTTTTTATGCCTATTTCTTGAAACTATCGCAATATTATACCTAAAGCCTAAGAAGAATACGCAAAATTGTTTTCTAAAATAATATAAATCACCACAACAATAGCCGGATCGTATAGATCCCCTTTTTAATACTCTAGCATAACTATAAACTGGGACATCATCATAAATTTTATTTTGTCTCCAACAATTACCTCTTTACCAACTTTAACGATTTTATAAATTATTGATCAGAATAACCTTGAATATTCTTTTCCAAGACAACCTCTCCACAAGCATCATCATGGACTTTATGAAAATTTATCTCTTTCTTATTATTTCTAACCTTTCTAACGCATCTAAAAATCCTTTAATGAATAAATTGGATGCAAATATGAATACGATCAACCTTTATTATCTTCAGATTTAAGCACCTTTTGATATTTTTTTTCATTTTCTTCATATTGCTTAATTTGTTTTTTTAGTTTTTTTATTGCTTGATCACGTCTTTTAATCACCATATTTTGCTCTCTAAAAGTTCTATCTCGTTCTTCAGTCATCTTCATAGAATCCTTTAAAAACTCATGCTTTATCCTTCTGGATTCCTCTTTTAGAACTTTAATTTGACTGCGATAATATAAAGAAAACCGAAATATAACTCCAATAAACAACAAAACAATAATCATTGCTCCCAATAAAATTTCGTTTACACTCATTTTTATCTCCTCTCATTGCCGCTCAAGTGATCATCTTAAGCAATTTGTTTTTGATTCATCCTCCATCAAAAAAGAAGGCAATAAACTACATATTCCAAGTGCGAATAATCGCCCTTAGCATTCGTATTTTCTTCATTAAGACATTGATAAATGACGCAAAAACACTCTGAAAGCGACTAATTCTATACGCTCTCACTAATTACTTGCGACATATTTATTGATTCCAAAATATAAAAAATAAGGAACTTCTAACAAAACGAATAACGTGATAAAATCAATACACGCCTTCCTTGAAATGTCTCTATCTTCCTCTTTTACGCTATATGGAATATGGGTATATGTAGAAATTTTTTCATTATTAACAAAAACCTTCAATGCCATAAAACACAGCTTTTCTGTAAAGCTTTACCTTCCCACAAATCTTTACATCACCACAAACCAAAGCATTTTTATAAACACAAGCCTTTCTATAACCACGAGTATCTTTACAAACTTCAATATATTGAGCATTCAAAATTTAGCTAAAACAACTACATTAGTATAAACATATGCCTCTCCACTCATATTCAATATAAAGCTCCCCGCTCTCATAAACATGTAAATTCTTGCTCCCCTAGACGACCCTATAGCGCATTGTCATAAATAAAAAATATCATCATAAACAGACTTCATTATAAACCCTCGCATCATCAAAAGAGCATCCAACCTCATAGGAGCATTGGTCGCATGTATCACATTCTAGCAAACGACTACCTTCATGCTCCAAATTATTTTTTGTGTTCTATAAAAACACCAAAATCATTTTTTTGATATTTCCAAAGTTTTTTAACGTACACATACGACATACCTCTAATAGTGACCTAATTTATTACAATAAAAGAGAAATGAGCATTTTAAACCTATGAATTTATGTTTTTTTTCTACAACCACGACTTTATATCTTAAGGCTGTAAAGCTTTGTTATATGCTCACATACCGACTTAACACAGAATTTTTACAAACGCTGATGTTGGGGTATATCTTGATTTATAATGCTGCTACGTATACTATCACAGCGAAATCTTATGAACACACGCATGCGTATTACCGTTTCTGGTATACGTGCTGATTTCTTCACAACCGTGGAACTAAGGAACCATTTTTATTGATTCGAATCTAAAAGTGTATGGGGATATTTTGTTATTAGTTAAAAACAACTCTATATGCTTCATTAGCGAAGAGCTACGCATGGATATTTTCACGCTCCTTGTATCATATATTCTGGATTCGCGACGCAATATTAACGCTATAGCGTAAATGTGTAAAGGTCTAAAAATGACAAAGACTGAAAAAGATTGGTTCCAACGCTTAATTGAATTGATAAAAAGTGACGGACGGACGATGATCGAAATAAGTAGAGCAGCAGGATGTGGACAAAACTATGTCCAACAAATGATAAAAGGAGGAAAGAGACCTTCAGTCGATAAACTGATGGCTATTCTAAATACACTCGGAAATGCTAGCGCCATATATGTCATAACTGGCTTCAACATCTCCGATGAAGACTTAAAACTTATAGCTTTGATTTCGTCTGGAGATAAAAAGAAGATTGAGGCTTTAAATGTTCTGTTGAATGAGAAGCAGTTGTAGAACTTTCTACTCTATCCAATATTGCTTGCTTTTGAGAGGTTGATAAAGATTCCCATTTCACAATAATATCTGATAAAGTTGCCTCAAATTTTTCATCACTCTTCATAGTCACACTCCATATTGTCAAACTATATAACGCTAAAGCGTTTAAACATATCTCATACCTTAGAAAAAAATATTTGCAATAGGCAGTATGGAAGCAATTGTGTACAAACTCATTTTATAAAATAAGATAAAATTCTATGGGTTATGTAGCATGGTGAAAAAGAAAGCATCGCTTGGTCCCAGCTTTCTTATGAAAATTGGTACGATCTATCAACAACGCAAAAAATATTACGAAAACCTTGTGATTCGGACCAGTAACAAATTAATGTGAAAATATCCCTGAAGATACTCCTGAACTCTTTATAAAAGAACACAAAAAAAGCTTATTTCAAAAGAAAAATATCCCATAATCTTATTCTACATAGAGCTATCTACGTTTTTTGAACAATATTACAAAACAAGAATATAATAATATTATAGGAATAAATCCTTATAAACAGCCATGTTCCTTAAAGCCCTGTCATGCATTTACAAGGTAATCTCCCTCTAAAAACACTCTTTACATACTGATTCTCTATCATGAATAAAAATGGTGATGTTTAAAAAATAAAATGAATCATCACCTATGATTTCCACACGCTAAATTGTATGTAAATTTACAAAAAGGAAGAAATTCTCTCACGGAAATAAAAAATTATAATCTTTGAAAAAAAGTATATTTTTCTAACAAAAAATCACTTTCTTTGTCAGTCATTTTTCAGAAAAGAGAAAACTCTTTTCACAATTAATATAAAAAATGGAAGATTTACCGAAATACGGATGATTCCTTATAAGAATAAGGTCAAAAAAGATTTTGTGCGTTCAATAACAATTTGAGCATGAAGCAGAAAATGTTATTTAAACATCTCAAAAGACAGAGATTATTCAAAGAAAGTAGATTGACATTCACTGTTTTTCGGAACATTTGTTATGAACAAACATAAATAAACCCACCTTATGAAGGGGTTAAACTCCTGCTTTAGGAAAAACATCACACAGAAAAAATAAACAACAGCACATGAATTAAGAACGTAAGCAGCAACACACATTAAATTAATCCAGATGTTCCGATGTTGCAAATGAAAGCGTTTTTTTGATGAGACTGAAAAGCATATTATCATTTTATATATTGAAATAGCTGATAGAAAAACACTGCAACAAAAAATAACAAAACAATTTAGAACAAACGGAGAAATAAATCAAAAAACGAAGGAAAGGAGCATCTTCAAACTTTTACTAAGTTATTCATCTTCCTATTGGCAATCCCCTATTGGTGGGCCCGGAGGGACTCGAACCCCCAACCAAGCGGTTATGAGCCGCTGGCTCTAACCAATTGAGCTACAGGCCCCATATAGGTGGTCTCTCTCTAAACTAAAATGCTCTATGATACAAGAGCTGACGTGGATTATAACCCATCTTTTTCTCTTTTCTATTGGTTTTTTTTCTAATGCCCTAATTTCTTTACAAGAACTCTCAAAAATGAGAGAGTAGTCATAACAAATGTAAAGGAATAGATATGATAGAAAAGAAAACTCAACCACTGAAGAATTATTTGGTTAAAATAGCTATATTAACATTCACACTCTTAGCCACTTCATTGACTATTGTACGTGCTTATGCTGAAGAAAATAAAAGAGATTCAACGATTACAGTGACTGCAATCGGAGAAAGTCAAGCGGCACCGGATATGGCAATTATTAATCTCGCCGTTGTCACCCATGACAAAACAGCTCAAAAAGCATTAGCGTCCAATAATCAATCGATCAACGATATTATAAAAGCTTTTAAAAATAATGGCATCCAAGCCAATGATTTACAAACATCAGGTTTATCTATTTATCAATCATCCCACGAAAAAAAGAATAATGAAAAACTCTATCACGTTTCAAATTCTTTAACTGTACGCATTCGTGATCTTAGTAATGCTGGTAAAATCTTTGATCAGGCGATGGCCTTGGGAGTTAATTCAGTGAATGGTATTACTTTTACCAATGCAGATACAAAGCCATTTTATCAAGAAGCACGTAAAAAAGCCATTACTGAAGCCATTGAAAAAGCGCAAACAATAGCAAAAGCTGCTGATTTAAAATTAGGAAAAATTATTGAGATCAATGAAAAAGATGATTACTATCGTCCAACCCCACGTCTCATGAGTAGAGCAGCAGATGCAAGCTACGCAGATACAAACTTTTCAGGGGGTGAATTAAATTATAATGTAAGTGTCACTGTCGTCTTTGCGATTGATTAAATCACCAAGCATTGTATAAAACACTCATATCACTGGCCTTCGTATAGGAGACCAGTAATATGAGTGAGGTAATCTTCTTCAGATGATAATTCATCTTCGTAGATCTCTATAGATCCACGAGCAGAAATATGTGCTTTATGCACCGTCTGACAATCTCCTGATACCAATGGATGCCACCATGGGAGATCTTTTCCTTCATGAATTAATTTATAAGCACAAGTTCCAGGAAGCCAACGCGCGGCTTTAACTGTTGTAATATCTAACGATATACAATCTGCTACAATTGATTTACGGTGAACATAGTCTCGACATTGGCAAGTTTCCCCATCTAAAAGACGACAAGCAATACTGGTCGCATAGAGATCACCCGTATCATCATCCTCAACTTTGTGGAGACAACAACGACCACAGCCATCACAAAGGCTTTCCCACTCAGAGAAGGAAAGTTCTTCTAATTTTTTTACTTTCCAAAAAGGAAGTTCTCCACTCATAAACTTAAGCACACCTTTTTTAATGAAGATAATGAATAAAAAAGAAAAAATTAGAAGTTTAATTTCTATAATTTCATCGATTTCTATCTCTTAAAAAACTTCAACTCAA
The DNA here is from genome assembly GCF_902162175.1 of Bartonella saheliensis. Classification (NCBI taxonomy): domain Bacteria; kingdom Pseudomonadati; phylum Pseudomonadota; class Alphaproteobacteria; order Hyphomicrobiales; family Bartonellaceae; genus Bartonella; species Bartonella saheliensis. Next base: position 27,689 of record NZ_LR607199.1, on the reverse strand, counting down.
TGCGTACTTCATACAATTTTCTTAAAATTAATCTGAAGAAAAAAAGCATATTCAAAAAATAGCGCATACAAATGAATATAACTCATTGAAAAATCCCTTTGTAAACTGACAAGGAATAAAATGCGTTGTGTAAAAACAAGTAAATAATTCTTGCAAAGAATACATCTTTCTCACTTAAAAGACAGTACGCTATACGAAAATTTATTTTTGAGATATCTCATCTTTAAAAAAACAAACCGCTTCAGGCAAGATAATATTTTATCGTTTATTTCTTAAAAAACCTCCCTCACCTCTCTGCTCCATGACCACCCTTTGCTTATATCTATTCTTTTGAGACAGAGAAGTACAAAACCTCAAAGCTATAAAAACGTTAAATATCGTAAGTTTTCTAGATTATTTGAAGCCTTCCCATCTGTTTCTCAAAAAACATCTAAGTTCACAGTAACAAACCTCCTCCTCTATGAAGAAGAAAGGGAAATGATTAAAATACATCAATTTCTTTATTTAAGAATCGAGAAAACTGCGTAATTTCCGTGAGCGGCTAGGATGCTTCAATTTACGAAGTGCCTTTGCTTCAATCTGACGAATACGTTCTCTTGTCACTGAGAACTGTTGTCCTACTTCTTCTAGTGTATGGTCTGTATTCATCCCTATCCCAAAACGCATCCGCAAAACACGCTCTTCGCGTGGTGTTAATGAAGCAAGAACGCGTGTTGTCGTATCACGTAAATTTGCTTGAATAGCAGCATCAATGGGTAATAATGCATTCCTATCCTCAATAAAGTCACCCAAATGAGAATCATCTTCATCACCAACAGGTGTTTCAAGTGAAATAGGTTCCTTTGCAATTTTAAGAACCTTTCTCACTTTTTCTAACGGCATAGAAAGCTTACTCGATAATTCTTCTGGTGTTGGCTCTCGTCCAATTTCATGAAGGATCTGACGTGAAGTACGAACGATTTTATTAATTGTTTCAATCATATGAACAGGGATACGAATAGTGCGTGCCTGATCAGCAATTGACCGTGTAATAGCTTGACGAATCCACCATGTGGCATAAGTTGAAAATTTGTAGCCGCGCCGATATTCAAACTTATCCACAGCCTTCATCAAACCGATATTTCCCTCTTGAATAAGGTCAAGAAACTGCAAACCACGATTCGTATATTTTTTTGCAATTGAAATGACAAGACGTAAATTAGATTCGACCATCTCTTTTTTTGCAATGGTTGATTCACGTTCACCTTTCTGCACCTGCATCACAATCCGGCGAAATTCTCCAATCGAAATAGCCGTTTCTTGCGCAAGATTTTGTATTTCACTCCGCAATTTTTGAATTTCTTTTGCTTCACGCATTGAAAATTCTTTCCAACCCGGTGCAGGCAAAGCGGCAATATAATTCATCCAATCCGCATCCAATTCACGTCCTTGATATTCCTTTAAAAAATCTTCATGGCCAATGCCATAACTGTTCGCAATTCGTTTCAGCTTACCTTCATTATGAATAAGTCTCTTATTGATGTCATAAAGCTGTTCAACCAAAGCTTCAATACGATTTTGGTTCAAAGAAAGAGACTTTACGGCTTGAATCAATTCACCCTTTAGTTGAATATATTTTTTCTTTTGAGAAGCTGTAAGAGCCCCTTCTTTACGCTCTGCCAAACTGCTTTCAACATGCTGATCTTGTAATTTGCGTAATTTTACATAGGTCTGAGCAATAAAATCCAATGTTTCCATAACTTGAGGACAAAGTTCATTTTCCATTGCGGCAAGGGATAAGTTAACATCATCATCATCTTCTTCATCATCTTCTTCAATGCTTCTTTCTCCTATATTTTCCCCCATATTACGTATAGAAGAAGACATCTTTTCTTCTTTTATCTTATCAACTTCACTTCGCTCAATAACAGGAGCCTGCTTTGCTTCTGGACCAGCATAAGTCGTTTCAAGATCAATAATTTCACGAAGAAGAATGCGCTGTTCTTTTAGCTCATCACGCCAGATAATCAGGGCCTGAAAAGTCAAAGGGCTCTCACAAAGTCCCGCAATCATTGTCTCACGCCCTGCCTCAATACGCTTAGCAATGGCAATTTCGCCTTCCCGTGAGAGAAGCTCAACAGCTCCCATCTCACGTAAATACATACGCACCGGATCATCCGTACGATCTGTTACTTCGCGTTTATTCGTTGTCGTTGCAAGTGCGTGGCTAGAGGCCTCTACTAAATCTCCCCCCTCTACCGTAACTTCATCTTCATAATTTTCGGACTCAACTTCATCCTCATCATCGACAACATTAACCCCCATCTCAGAAAACATCGCCAAGATATCTTCAATTTGTTCGGACGTAACCTCATCGGAAGGAAGAACGGCATTGAGTTCATCCATCGTTACGTAACCATTTTTTTTGGCAAGTTTAATCATTTTCTTGATGGCATCATCAGAAAAATCAAGAAGAGGACTATCCAAACTCGCTTGGGTTGTTACTTCCGTATTATCTTTCTGTTTAACCTTTGTTGCCATACCATAAACTCCACTCGATCACTTCATAGCTTCCATGTAACCATAGTTTCCATGTGACCAGCTTTTTTGTTCTCACTTAAATCAACCAATAGTTTCTCATATATACTTCCTTTTAAGAGATTACTATTGGAAAGAATACATTTTGTATACGCCTTAATATCCAGATAAACTTATCATCCAGACAAAAACGCGGGAAAACTCCAGAAGTTTCCCCGACACCTCTCAGCCCTTCTGAGATAATCTCTGTACCCTATTATTAAGAACCAATTTCCCGCTTTTCCTAAAATTCATTCTAAAATTTCATTATCACCTTTATGAAAATGTCATTCCACATACACTTCCTTATCTAAAATTTAAGTGACTGATTCGCACTAAAAAAGCGAATCATTTTATCGTATCTTGTGTATTCCCGTCTATTTTTTCATCCAACCAACTTCCAAATCCTTCAATTAATGCTTCTGTTGCCTGCATCTCTTCCAGCTCATTTTTTATCTCACGAAGCAGATCAAAAACCTCACTCTTAGGATTTTCTATAAGTTGCTCTTCAATATCCTGTAACCTCTTATGTAGGTGGTGTTCCTGAAGATGCAAGTAGACAGCTTGTTTTAATATAGCACGTGCATCTTCTATAGGAGCTCCAGCAAAGATAATACGCATACCAATATTTTGCACAAGATGTTTCATACGCTCTAATAAAGCTTTTTGTCCTCTTTTTTCTAAGAACGCAACCATTGTTTCTTTATCATGAAGGGGCTGATTTCCAAGAATTTCCAACATCGTTTGATGAAAATACATCAATTGTGTATTTTTTAATTCTAACTCAGAGAGAATCTCAAAATTTTCATGCCATAACTCAGGATAGTAAGCTAAAGTAAGTAAAATCACAGCTTCACGTAAAGGAATAGCCTGCGAAGAATTGCGTACTATTTCAGAATTTTCTAACAGAGAAAAGGGTTGATCTTTCAAGATCCTATTGGGTAAAGCCTGTTCATAGCGTCCTCCTCCCTTCTTTTTTTTTGAAAAAAAGGGACGAAAAAACTCAAAAAGGCGTTGTTTTATATCTTGCAAATAATAACGACGGACATCTTCATCCTTAATCGTAAAAATTTTCTGTTTGAGTTGTTTTTCAAGCGCCGCACGTGTCTCTGGTGTTTCAAAATTCTTTCCATAGGTCGCCCGCCACCATAAAAGCTCAATCAAAGGAATAGCTTTTTGCAAAAAAGAAGAAAAAAGGGGCGCACCACCATCACAAACAATTTCATCAGGATCTTTTCCTTGTGGCAACAAAACAAAGTGGACACAAACCCCAACCTTTAAAAGAGGCAATACCCGATCAGCAACGCGAAAAGCAGCCTTTAAACCAGCATCATCACCATCAAAACACAAAATAGGCTCCTTGCTCATCTGCCATAAAAGCTCAATTTGCGCTTCCGTTAATGCTGTTCCTAAGGGAGCTACGACTCCCTCAAAACCGGCCTTAGTCAATGCAATGACATCCATATACCCCTCGACAACCAGAAGGGAATGAATTTTTTCATCACCAACAAAGCGACTATTTTTGCGCGCCGCTGCCGCATTATAAAGTATATTTCCTTTATGAAAGAGCACTGTTTCAGGACTGTTAAGATATTTTGCGCGTGTCTCTTTTTCTAACGCACGCCCTCCAAAAGCCACCACACGTCCACGCAAATCTTCGATAGGAAACATAATGCGATTTCTAAATCGATCATAAGAAGCTGCCCTCTCCTCATGTGCTGTGAGAAGTCCACATTCTTCCATTTGTTTTATTGAAATACCACGGGCACTTAAAGCTTCTTTCAAAGCTGTACGCCTTACCGGTGCAAAACCAATTCGAAAACGCTCTATAAGCTTTTGCGTAACACCACGCTCCTCCAGATAACGACGTGCCTGCGCCCCTTCTTGATCGCGTAAATGATATTGAAAAAAATCTGTCGCAATCTTCATCACATCATAAAGGTCGGCTTTTTCCATTTGACGTTGATGACTTTGTGGATCCAAAACAGGGAGTTTCATTCCTGCAAAATCAGCCAAACGCTCGACACTTTCTGAAAAATGCAATCCATCAAGCTCGCACAGGAAGGTAAAAATATCTCCGCTGACCCCACAACCAAAACAATAATAACGCCCTTTATGATCATTACAATGAAAACTGGGCGTTTTCTCACCATGAAATGGACAACAACACCAAAAATCTCCCCGTGAAGGCTTACTTTTTCGAGGATCAAAGTCCACCCGTTGACCAATCACTGTTGAAATTGGAAGTCTGCTACGTAGTTCATTAAGAAAATCAGGCGGAAAACGCATTATCTCTCACAGAGTTTAAAAATTCTTTTTTGCATATTTAACGACTTTAGAGCATAATTCCAAGACTTCCTCTTAAGCTGTTGTAAAATTTTAATCTATCAACTGCCTATAATTTTAGAAATGGAGAGTAAAAAGTGATCGAATTTATTGTTCAATATCCGTGGTTAGAAGCTATTTCTTGGCTTGTTATTCTTACTATATTTGCCCTTTTAATCAACTTTGTAGGACGAAAATTACTCATCCACGGAGCAAAAAAACTTTCTTCTCTCCTTCCCAAGAACACAACAACCGATATTAAAAATGCTATTCAATACCTAGCAAATATCATTTCAGCTTTTATTCTTTCAATCGGTGTTAATTTTATACCAACATTGCCCGATGCATTCAGCACTGTCATCAATAATGTTGCCAACGCCTTCATTATCTTTTTTGTTGTTCTAACAATTTCTGCCTGTCTCAATATTATTAATATCCTTTATGAGCAACGGCCAACAGCCCGACTAAAACCGATAAAAGGCTATATTCAAATTGCTAAAATTGCACTTTTTGCGATTGCGGCCGTTCTAATGGTCGCCACCTTAATTGATCGTTCCCCTCTTATTCTTTTCTCCGGTCTTGGTGCAATGGCCGCAGTTCTCATGTTAATTTTTCAAGATACACTTCTTTCTCTTGTTGCCGGTATTCAAATTTCATCCACCGATATGGTTCGTGTTGGTGATTGGATTGAAATTCCCAATCTCGGTGCTGATGGTGATGTTATTGAAATTGCCCTTCATACTGTTAAAGTTCAAAATTTCGACAACACCATCACCTCAGTACCGATCCGCAAACTTGTAACCGACCCTTTTAAGAATTGGCGTGGAATGCAAGAATCAGGTGGCAGACGCATCAAGCGCTCCCTTTTTATTGATCAATCTAGTATCCATTTTCTCACAGAAGAAGAACAAAAATATCTTTCCCGATTTAATTTACTAGAAAATTATTTCACGCAAAAAAGAGCAGAAATTGATCAATGGAATGCTCAATTAGATAAAAATCATGATGTTGTCGCCAATACACGCCGTTTAACCAACATTGGAACTTTTCGTGCTTATGTTTTTGCTTATCTCAAACAGCATCTCAACATCAACCCCAATATGACCTTTATGGCCCGACAATTGCCCCCTACAGAAAATGGTTTACCCTTGGAAATCTATTGCTTTACGAACACTACTGTTTGGCTAGACTATGAACAAATTCAAGGTGATATTTTTGACCATCTTTATTCCATTCTTCACTGTTTTGGTCTAAAGGTTTTTCAAAATCCAAGCGGTTCTGATTTTAATCAAGCATTCAAAGTAAAAGTAAAGTAAAAGCAATAAACTTCAAGTTATCAATTTTGAATTAACCCTATTCATAAACAAAAGAGAAAGAAAAAGTATCATGAATGGTTCATTGGTACTCCTTCATCTTGCTGGCGCTGTTTCTTTACTTCTCTGGGCAACACGCATGGTGCGCACAGGAATTGAACGCGCCTATGGTGACAGACTTAAATATAACCTGCGCCACGTCATTTCAAAACCACTGTTTGCTGTAAGTTTTGGGCTTTTTACAGCGATGATCTTACAGAGCTCTACAGCCATAACGCTTCTCGTTGGTTCTTTTGTTGAATCTGGTTTTGTCTCTGGAATAGCAGGACTTATGGCTGTACGTGGAGGAGAATTAGGTTCAGCACTCGTTGTTAAAATTCTCACCTACGATCTCACACTTGTTGTTCCCCTTTGTCTTTTGATCGGTACTTGTATCTTCATGACAACAGAAAAACGTGAGTGGCGCCAAATAGGACGTATTGTCATCGGTATTGGTCTTTTGATTTTATCTTTACAAATGATCAGTACAGCGACAGAACCTTTGCGAGATAGCGAAATTTTGCCGAGCATTATTCGTTACCTTTCAACCGATCCTGTTTCAACTTTTTTGTTAGCTGCAGCTTTAACCTATCTCTTGCATTCATCCATTGCAGGAATCATTTTGCTGGTTAATTTTGCCAACTACGACCTTATCCATACACAACTTTGCGTTATCATGGTTCTTGGTGTCAACTTTGGCTCTTCTCTTATAGCCCCGCTTTTAACGCGCAATGCTTCTCCCAATACCCGCCTTGTTCCCTTGGGGAATTTACTCATGCGTGGCGCCGGTTCAATCCTTGTGCTAATCTTATATCTGTCTTTTCAACCACCCATCACATGGCTTGGCAACAACGCTCCTACTCAAGTGATCAACGCCCATATCATTTTTAATGTTTTCATTCTCCTCGCTGGAATACCACTTTCAAAATGGATTTTGAAATTAACCACTCAAATCGTTCATATGAGTACAAAAAAAACGCAAACCGATAAAACGCTTAATTTATCGGATCAAACAGCTCTTGATGATAGCGTTCTTGAACGCCCAGCTTTAGCGCTCTCCAATGTCATGCGTGAAGTTATTCATATTTGTGATCTTGTCGACATCATGTTGGAAAAAATCATGGGACTTTATGAAGAGCCAAATCCCCATATTATTGCTGAGCTCAATCAACTAAACATCATATTGGACAAAAAACATATCGCCATCAAACTTTATCTTGCACGATTAGCAGGACAAAAATTATCAGATGAAGAAGCTCTTAAAACACAAGAACTTTTAGGCGCCTGTATAAAATTAGACCAAGCAGGCGATATCATTATTCACAATATGCTGATGTTGATTAAAAAGAAACAACAAAAAAATCTAAAGTTCAGCAACGAAGGCTGGGATGATCTCCTTCGTTTCCATGCCATTGTACTGGCCAACGCGCATATCGCATTTAATGTTCTCGTCTCCCGTGACACCCACACGGCCCATCTATTGGTGCAAAAAAAAGATCAACTAAGAAACTTAGAAAAAGAGATGAGTTTAAAACATTTTAAACGCTTACGTGAAGGAGATCTTAAAAATATAGAATCATCCAGCCTTCATCTTGATACTGTCCGTGACCTTAAACAAATTAACTCTCTGTTGACCTCAATGATCTACCCTATTTTAGAAGAACAAGGGCTTCTTCAAAGTTCGCGCCTACGCAATCCTGCTGAAGAACAGATAGAAAAATCTTAAACTTATAAAATAAAACACATTCCATCAATTATTCAATTTTGAACCTTCAAATATCTTGCTTAATATATTGATGTAATAAGTTTTAAATGAGCTCTCTTTAATCGTATAAATTTCTTTCATTTTTAATCTATTCATAATGAATTTCTTAAAATTATTTGCTTGCACTTAAGCGATTTGCCCCATAACCCAAGCTCTTGAACAAAGAAGGTCTCATTCTCTCAACGCAAAAACTGTGATTCATATAAATCAATAGATTGATTTATAATGATAATTTACTCATTTATATTGAATGATCCCCCCAAGAAGATCCTTTCATTCCAAAGCCGTTCTCTATTAAATCAATCTAAACCATTCACTTACACATTAAAATGCGAATAATTCTGCGTGGAATAAGATGATACAAAAAAGGACTAAAAAAGCACCTCTTATGAACTGTCTTAGGAACCAAGAACTATTCAGAGCAAGTGTGTGATATATCGACCTACTCTTTTATGATGCCTATAGATGGGGGACCTCAATGAATTTATCACCCCTTACGAACAGCGTCATAAAATGAAGCTTGGAAGCTTTGAAAGAGGGGGTGTAAGGAAATGGCAAAAAGTATGATCGTGCCAGCCTAAATTCACCTTGTAAAAAAGCGTCCACTTCACAGGATTAAAAAAGTAAAGAAATATCCCAATAAGCAATGCAAAATCTCCCCTAATTACACCGTTTATATCCATAAACATTTGTATCAATCTTTGTAGAGATTAAACTTATTTGGCAAGCTTAAAAGCTTTAAATATTCATTTGGCTTATTGTTTTAATCACAATTATTTTTTAAAACTTTGGATAAAACGCTTATTTTAAAGCTCTTATAAATAAACTTTATAAATTATTAAAGTATTTTCTTTTTTATTCATATTCTTAATTAAATATATTCTATATAAATTAAAAATTTTTATATATAATAATAATAATTTTATTATACACTGATATAAATATTATATATTATTTCAATATATAGGAAATCAATAAGTAAAGTATTTAATAAAAATATCCTTTTCACTGGGTAAAAAGGGAATAAACCTTGATCTTTACAAAGTTTACTCTAGTTACAATCTAAATTCAGGCAAAGGAGAGTATCATGGAAAATGCAAATATCGGTTGGATTGCAGCTATCATTATCGGCGCGGTTGCAGGTTGGGCTGCACAGTATATTATGAAAAGCCAAACAGGAATATTATTAAATATTATCTTAGGAATTATTGGCGCCGCCTTAGCAAGCTTCCTTTTTAGTCTTTTAGGCGTAAGTTTTGCTGGTTGGCTCGGTTATCTTATTTCAGGTTTTATAGGAGCCTGTATTCTTATATGGATAGGACGAAAAATTCGATCATAGGGCATTATTTATTCAATCACCTTTTGGTATTCAGTAAAACAATTGGAATATTTTGAAATATTTCCCCATAATGCGTTGATATCATTTTTGTTATGATGGTGAAGTGCTTAAGTTATGATTTCTAGCATACACCATCATACATCTTAACAAAAAGTAGTAAAAACTTTTATAATGCACCCTTCTATATCCATAACCTACGCATATCAGGAAGGGTGTATACGTTATTTTAATGAAATACGAACTTACTTTGTACCGTATTTTGCACAAAACCTGCAAATCCAGCTCATCACACTGTCATCTCAATCTACAAAAGCGATTAAAATCAATCATGATGATTAAAGATCCTACCACGTAATACTTAATGTCTATACACTTCATCAACAAGAGCATTTTTACTAAAAAAACGAAGAGCTCTTTTGTATTCTTAAAAGATAAAGATAGGGAGTAAGCGAAAAATGATAAAAATAATTTTTCTTGCATGAAAAATAAAAAAATAAACACTATAAAATTGATATCCTCCTTTTTCTTTTCCATATTTTTATTATTATTCATTAAAGAGATTAAAAGCATTGAATAAAAAATTTAAAGGGTGATATATTCTTTTACATTGGCTTTTAATGATGAAAATATATTAACAATTATCAATATAACTTAAAATATATCTAAATAATGCTTCCTGTATTATAAAATAATACTCTACCCATTCCTCTTACTATCAAGAAAATTCTATAATGCATTATATGAAAGCACTTTAGATAAAGCATAAATAGATTATTTGATTCTCTTAATGAAAAGAACTCTATAACCTATTTTTTACATATCTTCTTTTAGAGATCTTTTTTTTCGATTTTCCATTTGATACTTTCTTGTTAAAATCTTGCTGCTTTTATACGCCTGTACTACAATAAAACCATCTCTTTAGTGTACTCAGCATAACATGTGGAATAGGATTCTAGATGTGGAGTAAAACGATGTCTGATCTTGAAGATTCCATCTTACCACCTCTGAAGTGGTTCTTTGATCAAAATCCCCCCCTACCAGAAAACATTCGGGATTGGCTCATGGAATCTGGCTCGATGACGCTTCGATTAAAAAAATATTGCACCTGCTTCCAAGTTCAACAACAGCGCGAATGTTTTATTACACGAGATAAATTAAAGGAAGAAGCAGAACATCTCCCCAAAAGCGCGCGTTATTGGTTACGCGAAGTTATATTGATGGGCGATAATAAACCTTGGCTCCTTGGACGCACTGTCATTCCACAAGAAACCCTTCATCACAATCAAGCCTTGATGCATTTAGGAACGACTCCCTTAGGCCACTATTTATTTAACAGTGACAAACTAACCCGTGATTACATTCATATTGGTCAACAAGGCACGCTATGGGCACGCCGTTCCCGTTTGCGGCTAACGGGGAAGCCATTGTTGCTCACTGAGCTGTTTTTAACAGACTCACCACTGTATACCCATAAATGAGGATACTCATTTTATTCTGCACAATGTATAGATTTTTCATAGTATTAAGGGGGTATCAGAGCCAAAAATTCTTAAAACCGTCTCAAAACAAATTACAAACAAGGACTTCTATTCGAAATATCTCTTTATCTCAGCTTAAAAATATTTTTTATAAAAAAGCGTTTTGAAATTTTTCTGTCCTTATCACAATCATGAAAACCAGCGCCTGAATTAAGCGGGTACGCCCATATTGATAAAACCGTCTGCATTTAAACTTCTTGCCAAATAATCACCATTCTTGGAAAATAACAGTCATTCTTTATCAAAGAAATGCTTTGAATTATCACAAAAGACAACAATACGCGCTGACAAAAAGTTTGAAATTTTTATGTATTAGCTTTTTCTCATCATCTTATTTTTTTATCTTTAACAGTGAAGACAATAAATCTTTTTAAAAGTAAAAATCCCTATAATCTTTTTTTTATGATATAATAGTTTTAAAGAACAAAAAAATATAAGATAGAACAAACATTCTATTTCCCTATGAGCCCCAAAAAAAACAACCGACTCATTTCAAAAGATTATTGTCCAATTCCTTTAAGTTGATAAGACCTATTGCAACTTTTTACGAAGACTATTGCACACTTTAGAAAAATTCATTTGCCCTGCGTAGCGTTCCTTAAGCCACGCCATTACTTTACCGATATCACGTAATCTTTTAGCTTTCGTTTGTGCCAAAGCTTCACAAATAACCTGTTCTACTTCCCTCTCTTTAAGCTGGTAGGGAAGAAATTCACGAATAACTTCTATTTCTGCTTGTTCTTTCTCTGCTAACTCCAAGCAACCAGATTCTTTATACACACGCATTAGCGCTTCACGCTGTTGAAGCATTTTTGTAAAAACAGACTGTATCTGCTGATCATCGACTTCTAGCTTTCCTTCATCATAATAAAGAATATCACGATCCCGAACTGCAGCATTCATCAAACGAAGTGTAGCAAGACGCGCACTATCCTGCACTTTCAAAGCAGCCTTAAGAGCCCCATCAATCTGATCACGCAACATAAATTTATCCAATTTTGTTCAAACGGAAAATGCCTTTTAACCAATCTTTATCCATCTTGCAATGGAGGATAAAAAAATAATTGAGGACTCGATCTTAGAAAAGATAAAAACAAGACTTTACCTCTTCATGGAATATCCTTATACTCCTTATTTTAAGCAAAACATGACTAGAATAATAGACACAGCATCTGTTAGAAGTATAATTTTTGTGTAAAGTTTTATACCTTTCAGAAAGAAAATTGTGGATACACACTATGATACAAACAGTTTCATCGAGCAGCCCTTGGAGTGTTAGCAAACCCACAGCCCTCTTAGTCCTTGCTGATGGAACCGTCATTGAAGGCAAAGGAGCAGGTGCAACGGGTATTGCTGAAGCTGAAGTGTGTTTTAATACCGCTATCACGGGCTATGAAGAAATCCTCACAGACCCATCATACACACAACAAATCGTTAATTTTACATTTCCTCATATAGGAAATGTAGGGGCAAATAGTGAAGATATTGAAGCTCTCACGCCTCTCAACAATCACGGTGCTGTTGGCGCTATTTTTAAGGCAGATATTACATATCCTTCAAACTATCGTGCCAATGAAAACCTTCATCAATGGCTAAAAAACCGTAAAATTATTGCACTTTGTGGTATTGATACACGCGCACTCACAATTCTTATTCGTGAAAAAGGTGCGCAAAATGCTGTCATTGCGCATGATCCTGGTGGGAATTTTGATATTCCTTCTTTAAAAAAACGTGCACAAAAATGGCATGGTCTTGTCAATCTTGATCTTACGAAAGAAGTGACATCTCAATCGTCAATGCAATGGGATGAAAAACCATGGCGTTGGAATAAAGGATATAGCACAAACAATGTGCACAATCTTCATATTGTTGCCATTGACTATGGTATTAAACGCAATATTCTTCGCCTTATGGCAACACAAAAGGCACGCATTACTGTTGTGCCCGCCCACACAACGGCACAAGAAATTCTGGCAATGAATCCTGATGGTGTTTGTCTTTCTAATGGGCCAGGAGATCCAGCAGCAACAGCTCAATATGCCATCCCAACAATCAACACATTGATTGATCATAATCTACCAATTTTTGGAATATGTCTTGGTCATCAACTTCTCGCCCTCACGGTTGGCGCAAAAACCGTAAAAATGCACCAAGGACATCATGGAGCAAACCACCCTGTTAAAGATCTTAACAGTGGAAAAGTTGAAATTGTATCGATGAATCACGGTTTTGCTGTCGATACCACCTCTTTACCAAAACATGTTCAAGAAACACACGTCTCTCTCTTTGATGGTTCAAACTGTGGTATTAGAATCATTGGAAAACCTGTTTTTTCTGTTCAATATCACCCCGAAGCTTCTCCGGGACCACAAGATAGTCACTACCTCTTTCAACATTTTTCTGATCTCATTATGCATTATAAAAAAATATCTTAAAATAAAATGCCTCACCTTCTCGCTTCTCGTCTTCGAATTATATCGTTTTTCTACCCATAACAATATTTTTACTGACAACTTATGGAATAAGTATTATCTTCATTATTTTACAACTTAAATGAGAATGCTGGATAGTGTAAAATTCTCATTCTCTCCTCCTGTTTGTTCCCATGCCTTTTCTTTTAGGATTGTATCAATAAAAATCACGAGCTTACACACCGCACAAACAAGATGAGTATCAATATTTAGTGCCTAACTTAAGAGCTGTCGTAACATTGAAAACCAGTAAAGTGAATGATGATGTATCTTTTACAAATTAAAGAGAAGTGTATTGTGGATCTTATACCATTTATAGAAACTATCCCCTTCTATTCTGTATCTACATGATCACGAAATTGGTGCTGCCCCATTGAAAACGATCCTCTCAAAACAAGAGTTAGATTTACAATACAGTTCTAAATATTCTACTCTGGCTTAGAGACATCATTTCTATTAAAGTTAAAATTTTTTCTCATCATCAGAATATACAATAAGGTTAAAGAAGCATCATCAGAATAACTTAACACTATAAAAACGGAGCATATTTATTGAGGCCATCAATGATTATATGCTATTATCAAATCCAATAATGATCTAACGAATAAGCATGAGAAAATACCACTTTTAGTAAGAATTGACCATGAGCTGTGAATTTAAAAATGGTGTATAAAATGCGAAAAATATCCCTATTAATTCTCACTTTAATGTTCGTGACAGGATGTGATATTCAAAATTCTGATTCACAAGAGGGTGTTTTAGAAAATAAAATAGAAACCCAACAAATAACCAACGTAGAGTTAGATTCTTACACTTTAAATAAATTAAATGCTCTTCTCCAAAAGCGTTCAAAAATAAATGATCACGAAAAAGGAGCCCTGATTGATTTTTTTTCTAAAGCTTTTCTAGGAACACCTTACAAAGCAAATATGTTACAAGGCTCAGAAAAGACACCAGAAAAACTCATCATTGATTTTAGAGGCTTAGATTGCTTCACTTATCTGGACTATGTTGAAGCATTGCGCAAATCAAACTCTCCAAAAGAATTTATCAATAACGTTATAAAAACGCGTTACATTAAGGGTAAAATTCATTTTTTAAATCGAAAACATTTTTTTACAGACTGGGCTTATAGAGAATATAAACATGCCACTGATATTACCGCTGAAATAAGCCCTCACGCAATCAGCGTAGAAAAATATCTCAATAAAAAAGCTGATGATGGAAACTATCTTCCTGGACTTCCTGTTGTAAAACGCACAATAACGTATATTCCCAGTAACTTTATTAATGAAGAAGTTATAAGTCGTTTAAAATCAGGTGATTTCATTGGTATTTATACAAAACTTGCTGGATTGGATGTAACACATGTGGGGCTCTTTATCATGACAGATAAAGGCCCAATGTTACGAAATGCCTCTTCACGAAAAGAAAATAAAAAAGTCGTTGATTCCCCTTTTATGGATTATGTTGCAAAAATACCAGGAATCATTGTTTTAAGGGCTCTTTAATAACATCATAGCAATATGAAAATAACTTCTCTATTCTTAATAGAGATACTGAGGTTATTCAATAAACCTCTCACTTCATACAAACGACACAAATAAAATCATTTTTGAAAAATTACAGATCTACAATTACCTTTACTGACTGAAAGCTGAAGGCATACAAAACTCTGTTGTCGTATCACGCGTCCTTTTTATATTCTCAACCCAAAATTATCTGTAGGTTAGCGCGCTCTAACTTTTATGAATATAAAAGGCATATTTTTGTAGGGATAAGTAAAGCCAGATATGTTATGATTGTTATCTCATAAAGTATTTTATATAAAATTTATAATTAAGCTTCATGCCCTCCTCGTCCTAAAAAACAAGAGATCTATTCCCAGTAGTCCCATAAACAGTCCATCTTCTTAAGGGAATCTCAGCGGCAAACCATTTCATGTGCTTCACTTAAAGCTCTACCGATAAGCCTTACTACTGAATATTTACAGCACACTCTAAAAGAAGTTAACAAATTAAATTTTATAGGTCTTATCTCACCACACCTTCAAAGAATAGTGTACGGCAACAGAATAAATTTTGTCTTAGATACTCTAATTTAACCTTCCACTTTATTGATGCCATAAACAAAATCAATGAAAGAACATCATTGTATTTTCAAGAAATATAAACTGTCTCACTGTAAAAAATTAATATTCGTAATGTGACAGGTAATTTGAAAAAACTTTTTATATAAAAGGTATCATTGTTGTACCAGGAGGCAATTTAGCCTCATCTTCAGGCTCGACATGAATAGAAATACGCACATTATCAAATTCTTTTTGAAGAACACCTTCAATTTTATCACAAATTTTATGGGCTTCTCCGACCTGCATGACAGCTGGAACAACCAAATGAAACTCTATAAAAGTAACTCTACCAGCAACACGTGTGCGTAAATCATGGATTTCAAGTGCGCCATCTGCATTCGCAGAAATCAACTCCCGAATCCGCATGGTTTCATTCAATTCAACGCCGACATCCATTAATCCTTGAATAGCATTCCTAATCACCTTCCAACCCTGTAAGAGAATATTAACAGCAACGATTATCGCTAAAATAGGATCTAAAACGCTCCATCCCCCTATAAAACCAGCAATCAGACCAATTAAAATTGCAAGCGAAGTAAAAACATCCGTTATAAAATGCACACCATCAGCTTTAAGAGCCGGTGAGCGATGATGTTTCCCCTGCCAAAGCAGAACCATTCCCCACATGCAATTTATAACAGTTGCAACAAGATGAATAACAAGCCACATTCCAGGTTTCTGCAATAATTTAACGGTGGAAAGCGCTATCCATGCCTCTCTTAAAATAACAATTGCTGCAATAATAATGAGTACCCCTTCAAGAATTGCAGAAAAATATTCTGCTTTATGGTGTCCAAAAGGATGATCATGGTCTGCTGGTTTCATACTCACCTTAACAGCCCACCATGCCACCAATGATGCAAGAATATTGACAATTGATTCCAACGTATCAGAATAAAGTGCAACCGACCCTGTGATGTGATAAGCCCAATATTTCAAAGCAAAAACAATACACGCGATAAAAATAGAGTATAAAGTTAAACTCTGTATATTGATTTTCACATTCATGAAACTCATCCTTTTCTTCACGAAACAAGGAATAATATTTTTCAACCCTATAACGATATTTGTGACATATCGCCAATATTTTCTCAATATTACAGAAGTTTCACCATACACTAAACGCCTCAACATACCCCTCTTATCGCAAAAAACTCCCCAGTTACATGGATATTAGCAATAAAGGGACATCAGCAATAAAGGATGAAAAGAGTAAAGCATAAACAAACAAATCCCCTTCATGAATCATCTTTTGAACAACTTAAAGCCATCTCACATTTTATGAACGAAAAAACTACTTTTGCTCAAATTTTGTTCAAATGTATCATGATCACACATTATTATGTACATTTTATAATGTACATAATAACCCCATCTATAGGCATCTTTGCCCCCTAGGAAAAATGACTCATCACTCTCCTGTACCCTTACAGCTTAAGAAAATTTTAAAATATGATTGCCAAAAAACTTAGAAAAAGGAGATCAATCATCCCCAAAAAAGAATCTGGGCATTGGGGACCCAGATTCTTTTCCCTTATCCTTAAGGGCATACAGAACTTGGGAAATAGCGGGGACCCAAGACACTGCACCCGATACGAAAATAAAATTCATTATCCCGCATCAGTGTTTTCACAATACACCTATTTATATAGGTTGTCAATATAGATTCTACCATAAGTTTTAAAAAATAAAGCAAATTCTAACAACTGGAAATTGAAAGAAAAAAGCATTAAGAATCTCGCATGCATTTAAATATTACAACAATTGACGAAACAAATGACCCACGCCTAAAAGACTATCATAATATCCGTGAAAAAGATCTTGTTGGACGACAACAGCAATTTATTGCTGAAGGTAAAATAACGTTATCTGCATTATTGCATTCAAAAGAATTTTCTCCTCTCTCGCTGCTTATCCTAGCAAAACGCCTCCCTGGACTTCTACCGCTTTTAGACAAAACACAGCCTCGATGTCCCATTTATTGCGTTCCACAAAAAGTCATGGATGATATCACCGGTTTCCATGTTCATCGTGGTGTTCTAGGTATTGGTAAACGCA
The DNA here is from genome assembly GCF_902162175.1 of Bartonella saheliensis. Lineage (NCBI taxonomy): Bacteria > Pseudomonadati > Pseudomonadota > Alphaproteobacteria > Hyphomicrobiales > Bartonellaceae > Bartonella > Bartonella saheliensis. Next base: position 10,154 of record NZ_LR607199.1, on the reverse strand, counting down.
AAGCGCTCCCATCATTACAAAGTTTTTTACAAAATCTTCCAGAAAAAGCTTTGATTCTGGTTTTATGTGGTATCTCGAATCATGATAATATGGGATCAATTTTTCGTAATGCAGCAGCCTTTGCCAGTCACGGCATTATTGTCGACAAAACCTCTTGCGATCCACTTTATCGCAAATCAATCAGAGTTTCTGCCGGCGCTGCTCTAAAAGTACCCTATACGCAAAATGCTGATATAAATGACATTATAGCTGCTCTAAACAATGAAAACTTTCATCTTTATGCGCTCTCCCCTTCTGCCTCACACACGCTCAAGCAAGCAAACAAAACCAAAAGAATGGCCCTTATTTTTGGAACAGAAGGTGATGGCTTACCACCTCATATACTACAACAATCACAAGCCTTACGGATTCCCATGACTGATGGCTTTGATAGCCTCAATGTTGCCACAGCCTCAGGAATTGCTCTCGCCCATTTTACCGACTTTGAACACCCAAGATGATGAGATTTTAAGTTGTAACAAATATCCAATGATGTGTATTCTTTACCAACCCCCAAAGTTGCTATCCCCTAGTATTTTAGAGCATTCATCAAAGACATTTTTACATTTCTTTTATCATTTTTTCCTACCATAATCACACCTATCCACCATCATCCCCCTTGTAATGGACAAAAGACATGATTTTGATAGATTCAATCATAAAACAAATTTACATTGAGAAAATCTTACACAAATTTTTCATTCAGATTGAAGGGTAAAATTATCATTATACATTAATTTACTATCTTTTTATGAAACTGTTGTTTTAAGCTTAGAGGAAACAGAATCTTCTGTTTCAAGATTGCACAAAACACGCTTCAACATCATTTCAATGTCAGCCGCACGTTCTGAATGCGTTACAAATCCTCCCCCAAGAATACGCGCCTCATGGCCATTTCCATCATAAAGAACGCAAGCTTGCCCTGGTGCCACACCATTTTCACATTCCAGCAGATCAACGGAAAAAACCCCTTCTTTATAATGCAAACGCGCAAGATGAGGCGGACGCGTTGAACGCACCTTGACCGCCACCTCAATACCTTGAGAAGGAAAATTATCCAACGACTCATCACCAAGCCAATTCACATCACGTAAAAAAAGCTTATGTGTTTCTAACATTTCACGCGGACCAACAATAACACGGGCATTTTCCACATCGAGATAAACCACATAAAGCGCTTCCCCCGTTGACACCCCAATACCACGACGTTGACCAACAGTATAATTAACAATCCCTGAATGTTTGCCTAAAATCTTTCCATCGATATGGACAATAAAACCAGGATTAGCAGCCTCTGGACGCAGTTTTGCGATAACATCTGAATATTTTCCCTGTGGAACAAAACAAATATCCTGACTATCATGCTTATTGGCAACCGCAAAGCCCATTTCTGCAGCCATTTCACGAACGCGCGCCTTTGGAAGATCGCCAAGGGGGAAACGCAAATAATCAATCTGTTCTTGTGTTGTTGCAAAAAGAAAATAACTTTGATCACGATCGTTATCGAGAGGACGAAAGAGTGCTCGATGTGCCCCATGAGAACGCGAACGAATATAATGTCCCGTTGCCAAAGCATCTGCCCCCAATTCACGCGCTGTTGCTAACAAATCAGCAAACTTAACTGTCTGATTGCATGCAATACATGGAACTGGAGTCTCTCCATGAGCATAGCTTTCTGCAAAAGGATCAATAACAGCTTCACGAAAGCGTTTCTCATAATCAAGAACATAATGCGGTATTCCCAATGTTTCTGCAACACGGCGCGCATCTTCAATATCTTGTCCCGCACAACACGCTCCTACCCGATGCGTTGCAGCCCCATGATCATAAAGCTGCAATGTAATGCCAATGACATTATACCCTTCCTTTTTTAAAAGACCTGCAACGACCGATGAATCAACCCCCCCTGACATTGCAACAACAATGCGAGAATCCTCAGGTTGTCCTGGTAAATCAAGACTATTTAAAAACATATACTCATTCTCTATTTAGTGCTCTATTAATGGATACCCATATGTTAACATTCTGATAGACGCTTCTTCACCACTTTCATACCATCGATTGCCTTTATATTGCTTTTTTACCCTTTCCACAACCATAGCATCACTTTTCTTAAAAGCAGCTGTAAATAAAAAAGAGTGATAGAAATAAGGCACCATGGTAATCACTTGGGGGAAATCACTTAGAAAAATCATTGAGGAAAATTTTTTCTTTTTTAAAATCTAGCAAAATGTTGCAAGAGACGCCTCTTCACAGTTCGCTTGAGCCTCTTTTTAAATGTTTAATCACTTTATTAATTTTTTCTTTCAGCGCGTTTAGCTCTTTTTTAAATTTCATGCTCTATAAACGAATCAAGTCCTTGACTAAAGGTAGAGGATACGAATGACCAATTTGATAAAAACACAAATGAAATATGTTATTGGGCCAGATGGAAGTCCACTTACAATCGCCGACTTACCGCCACAAACAACACGGCGCTGGGTGATTCGTCGCAAAGCTGAAGTTGTTGCGGCTGTCAGAGGCGGATTGTTAAGCCTTGACGAAGCGTGTCAACGTTACACTTTAACCGTGGAAGAATTTCTTTCATGGCAAAGTTTGATCGATGAACACGGCTTAGCGGGATTACGAACGACCAAGATTCAACACTACAGGCATTAAGTTGCCGTTGATCATGATCTGATAACATAAAGACTTTATAAAAACAGCCAAACTCAATAAAAGTTTGGCTGTTTTTATATTATTTTAATAGATAAATCTAAAAAAAATAACTAACTCAATGATTGTTTTTGATCACTCATCCCCTGAATTAGCCAACCATTAAATTAGATTGAATCGAAATATCTTCATCATCCGTAGCAGTCTTTTTTTCTCGTGCTTCCAAAAGCTGTGCATGCTGTAGCTCTGTATGCGCTTCATGAAGAGCAATTTCAGCATTTGTTTTTTGAAGCTGTAAATCACGAATGGAATTAAGCAAATTATCACGTCTTTGCCGAGCAGCACGCGCAAGAGCAGAATAAGCAAAATGGTGAACATCATTGTTTCCAGATTTGCGTTCTTCATGAGAAATTTGTGTTTCCAATTCTAACACCATTCGTTCAAATTCTGCGATCATCATCTCAAGCTGTGCAATTTCACGGCGCTTTCCACGCACTTGAAACATTCTCAATCGCACCATATTCTCCCGTGGCTTCATACTCACTACTCCTTGATTGTGCCAACTCAAAACGCGCATTCATACTCAATTCATATCGGTTTAGTTATATATCTAGCCGAAAAAACAGTCTATTAATGAGACCATATTCCGCCCTTCCTTAAAGCATCTGCAAACACAACCTTCTTTAAAGAGCCATAACTATTTCTTCACTTTTCCTCCCACTATAAAATGAAGAGGTTTAAAGCTCCGTAAATAAACACTAAAATTGTAAAAAAGTAATTTATAAGGCTTTTTTTTAGATTAAAATTTATAAAAGAAAACCTTCATCTCTTATTATGTTAAAAAATACGCAATTTTTTAAAAATAATTTTATAGCCTCTTTCAAAAATAACAATATTTTGTTAACCACTATCATGGATAGTGGGGAATTTGGTAGTGATTGTTACGCGTACTACTAAAATATTCATAAACGCTTATCACTAAGTGTTTGATTTCATGAATTGCTTTTATCAACGATGGTTTTACCAACTGTTGATAAAATAGAAATGCTCCTTGTGATTCGTAAAGGAGCAAAGTGAGGGATCTAAAATGCGCGTATTATTAATTGAAGATGATAGAGCAGTTACTCAAAGCATTGAGTTGATGTTAAAGTCAGCCAATTTTAATGTTTATATCACTGATCTTGGTGAAGAAGGTATCGATTTAGGGAAACTCTATGATTATGATATCATTTTGCTTGATCTGAATTTACCTGATATGTCAGGGTATGATGTTTTGCGAACTCTAAGGTTGGCAAAAATAAAAACGCCTGTCCTTATCCTTTCCGGTATGAATGCCATTGAGGATAAAGTTCGTGGTTTTGGTTCTGGGGCAGACGATTATATGACAAAACCTTTTCATAAGGATGAGCTTATTGCGCGTATTCATGCGGTTGTTCGTCGTTCTAAAGGACATGCACAATCCGTTATTGTTACTGGTGATCTCACTGTTAACCTTGACGCAAAGACCGTCGAAGTTGCAGGACGCCCTGTTCACTTAACGGGTAAAGAATACCAAATGCTAGAGCTTCTCTCTTTGCGCAAAGGCACAACACTTACCAAAGAAATGTTTCTCAATCATCTCTATGGTGGAATGGATGAGCCAGAGCTGAAAATTATCGATGTTTTTATCTGTAAACTACGGAAAAAATTGGAAGCAGTCTCTTCTAATGCAAATTACATTGATACCGTTTGGGGACGTGGTTATGTGTTGCGTGATCCAATTGAAGAGAACGTACGGAAAACCGCTTAAACAGTGAAGATATACATTGTAAAATCTCGGGATGTAGCGGGCCGAGATTTTTCTCAAAATTTTTTTTCGTCACGAATAAAAACTTGCACACAAAAAATCTCATATAGAAAGCGCTTAAAGCTTAAGAAGTAGCCACACTCTATTCACAAATATAATTTTATCTCTCTTAAACTTGATTGAAGTTTCTTGCCCTCAACACGGCTTAAGCGCTTCTCTCTTAATTCAAAGCTTTTTTATACTTTCTAAAACAATACAATGATCCCTTTCATCAATATTTATTTTCATCTCTGTTACTTCAGCAAGTAACATTGTGTAATAAAATTGGATGACATGCGCATCAATAAGCTCTTCTTTAACTTCTCCATGATATAACGCAAGAAAATGTGGGGGTATACGGAGATTTTCACCCAGAATCTCAAATCGGAAAGAAGGTTTATTTTCCTCTTGCTCAATCATAACAACAATTTCACCACCACGAGAAACTGTTGCATTCGCAATCAATAATAAATTAAGCAAAAGTTTAACTTCATTTTTTTGTAATAAAAGAGAGGGAGCCTGCCATTTTAAAGTTGCTTTTTCTTGCCGCATATATTGTTGAGCAACTTGCTCTGCGGCACGTGTATCTATTTGTCCTCCACTTGCACCAGCAAAACCAAAAGCCAATCGTGCAAATTGTAGACGTGCAGAAGCACTCGCAACAGATAAACGCACCAATTGCAGAGCCTCTTCTTCAGCATCTCCCTCGTCATAAAGCTCCATTGCATTTTGAATAGCCCCCACAGGTGAAATTAAATCATGGCAAATACGACTACAAAGCAAAGCAGCAAGATCCATAGGCTTCAAAGAAATAGCGAACGTCATAACAGTTGAAAACTCCTAAATTCAAAAAAACAAACTTTATTTTAAAGAAAAACTCTTAACATCTGATGCATAAGAGAAAACATTGACAATCATGCTAAAAAAAATTCAGAAATAAATTCAAGAATTTAAATAACCTTACATCTTATTTTTTATTTGAATAGAATGAAAATTCTAATATTATCTTTTTGTTTGTCACTAATAAAAGGAGAAAACTCTATGGCTCTCTCTCTGCTAAAGTACTGGTACAAAAATATTATATCTTTAATCTTCCTTTTATTCGTCACCATAAACACGACATATGCTCAACTAAAACCGATAGAGCAAAACGAGCCTCATTATTCACTTCAAGAAATTATTGATTCTGGTCATATTTTTTTTGGAAAAACAACCAGTGGTCTAGCGATCGCAATTCAAAATATTTTTTCACAATATGGCTATCCCAATGCCTATATTTTAGGAGAAGAAGCTTCTGGTGCCTTTTTTGCTGGATTAACCTATGGCGAAGGAAAAGTTTTTACCAAAAATTATGGTCAGCATAAAGTTTTTTGGCAAGGTCCTTCAGTAGGCTGGGATTTTGGTGGCCAAGGTTCTCGTCTCATGATCTTGGTTTACAATCTTAAGAGCATAAATAATTTATGGGGACGCTATGGTGGTATTTCAGGTTCAGCCTATTTAATTGCAGGTGTTGGTTTTCATGTGCTCAAATACCATGATACCTTGTTAATCCCAATACGGACAGGAATTGGTGCACGCCTTGGTATCAACATAGGATATTTAAAATTAACACCTAGACCAACATGGAATCCGTTTTAAATGTATTCTTATTTGAAAAGGGGTATTATGCTTATTCAATCGTTTCTTTTTTTTATTCTTGGGGTTGCCTCCATTTCTTGGTTACTGGTGCTTTTATCCCCTCTTATTTGGCGTAAAGCCGTTCATTTTGCGCATAAAGATATTTGTGCACAAATTCCATTATCACTCACGGAAATACAAGCAAACCAAGATTTTATCCGCGCACAACATGCCGTAGAATTAGCAAAAAACCAACAAAAGTACGAATCTTTGCAAAAAAAATACGCCCAACAAAAAATGTACTTGAGCCAAGTAACAGAACAACTTTATCAGCCATACCTCCCCGCACAAAACACTTCCCCCAAAGAATCGATTGCCATCAAACAAAATATTGTCAAAACAAACAGCTTCAAAGGAAATCAAAAGGAAATCAAAAATGATGCGTGAAAAAATCGCACACTATCAGCAACGTTTACAAAAAATCCAAACCCATGAGCTTGATACAACGGCTAACCACCAACTGCTGGAAGAACTCCGAGAAGAAACAAAAGATCTTGCAGCAACGTTAGCAGCCCAAATAGCGCTACAGGAGGGGCATACATCACCTATCAACGCACTGATTCAAAAATCTAAAAGCAAAAATGACTTAGCATCACGTATTCGCAAAAAAATAACTTGTCTCTCTTCTAAAAGCCCCATTAAATAAGTTATCTCTTAAAACACCTTCAATGAAGGTTCATTGTGGTTCTCATAGTTCACATGCCTTTTACCAAATGTGACTTTCTCGCTAAACTAAAGAAAAAATTTCTTACCCTACACCGATTCAAAAAAATCCCTCTTCTTATCTAACGTTTCCGCTTGTCTATCCTATCAGCACCCTAAAGGACAGCCTTTCATGAGTCCTAAAGGAAATAACACTTGAAAATACTCATCATACATTCTAGCAAAAATACCATCTAAGATGTCCCCATAAAGCTTTTACACAAATTTTAAAGATAAAAGCACACTTTCAAAAGTGATAAAAATCTCTTATTTTTTGGATAATCATCTCTTGATCCGTTTGCGCCAAGTAAGGATGCATCGGTAAACTTAACACACATTCTCCTAAAGATTCTGAAACAGAAAGGGAATCTTTTACATAAGGAAAGCGTTTATAAGCTGGTTGTTGATGTAAAGGAGTTTTATAATAAACCATTGTAGGGATGGAGTTTTTTTGTAAAAAATCTTTTAATTTATCACGCTCTTTTACCTTAATTGTATATTGTGCATAAGCAGAACGAATATTTTCTTCCACTTTTGGAACTGTAACAATATCTCTCAAACCATTGGAATAGCGTTGAGCAATTTCTCCACGCTTTTCCATTTCATCTTCAAAAATCATAAACTTTTCGAGTAAAATTGCAGCCTGTATACTATCAAGACGTGAATTCATACCAATCCGTACATTATCATATTGTGTTTCACCTTTCCCATGAAACAAAATAGAGCGTAAAAGTTCAGCTAAATCATCATCATTGGTGATCATAGCACCTCCATCGCCATAACACCCTAATGGTTTTGCAGGATAAAAACTTGTGGCAGCTACATCACCAAAAGCACCACACATCGTATTACCGCTTCTTCCCCCCATAGATTGAGCAGCATCTTCAATAACAAAAAGATTTTCCTTTGCAGCCACTTGAGCAATTTGCACATAGTCAGCAGGAAGCCCAAATAAATCAACAGCAATAATAGCCTTTGGCTTTAACCGTCCTTCTTTTTTAATCATTTCGATAGCATGAGAAAGTTTTTCAACATCAATATTAAATGTATCGGGTAAAACATCCACAAAAACAGGCTCAGCTCCCACCAAAGCAACGACTTCAGCCGTCGCCGAAAACGTAAAGCTAGGACAAAACACAGCATCCCCTGGACCAATATTTTTAGCCATAAGAGGCATCTTCAAAGCATCTGTTCCATTAGCACATGCAATGACATGTTTAACGCCAAGATACTCAGCCAATTTTTCTTCAAACTCTGTTACTTTTGGCCCCAAAATATACTGACCACTCGCGACCACATGCGCAATTGCAGAATTAATTTTATCTTCAATACGCGCCCGCTGCGCCCCAAGGTCGATGAATTGCATATTAACTCCATTGATCATCACAAGAATACAAAAGTACTACTTATCTCTTTTATTTATCATAATTAACACTAGCAGCTGTTAAAATCCGTAAAACCGCAATAGCATCATCACCATTTGTACGAGGTAATTGACGCGTTTGAATACAATGAAGAAAATGCCGTAATTCGCAAGTAAGCGGCAAATCTTCACAAACATCAATGTAACTCAGCCCATCCATGCTAAAAGCCCACTCTTGATTCTCTTTCCAAACGGCAAAATGGTGCATTGCTAATTTACGGCTCCACGGTTCCATATCATCAAAAACGAGCATAGCCTTTGTCCCCACAACAGTTAAACGCCTCTCACGATAAGGGCTCAAACGTGAAGCAAAAAGATGGCTACGTACACCATTTGGAAAAGTCATATGGACATGAGAAAAATCAGAAATCTGATCAACGACAGCAGCCCCCTCACCGCGAATTTCGGAGGGTTCACATCCTGTCAACGCTAAAATCATTGAGAGATCATGAGGGGCAAGATCCCATAAAGCATCACTGTGTGTGTGAAATTTTCCAAAGCCTAATCGATGAGAGTAGATATATCTCACCTCCCCCAATTCTCCGTTTTTCACCAATTCACACATTTTTTCAAAAGCCGGATGAAACCGTAAAATATGGCCCACCATAAAAACGCGCTCACAGTCCTTAGCCTCCTGAATTTGGCGTTTAGCATCAACAACATTCAAGGCTATTGGTTTTTCCACCAAAACATCTTTGCCATTTTTAACAGCACGCAGCACATTTTGCGTATGAAATTGTGGCGGCAGCGCTAATACAAGTGCATCAATATGTTGGTGAGTAAAAAGATCATCTGGTGGAACAACCTCTACCCCATACATCGCTGCAAAACTGGCAGAACGATCAGCATCAATATCAGAAACTGCTGCTAAAGCCCCAAGAGAGTGGAGTGTCCGTATATGGTTTTCACCCCAATGACCGCATCCTAAAACCGCTACACGTGGCACCATTTTTATGCCTTACCTTACCTTATCATATAAAATTATACTTTTACATATCTAGGATAAAATAGAATGACAAGAGAAAAGCTTAAAAACGATGCTTGACATCTCACTATTCTACCCCTTATATCCGCAGAGGATATAATTATTTGCACTTATAATTTGTTTTGGCGGAGTAGCTCAGTAGGTTAGAGCAGAGGAATCATAATCCTTGTGTCGGGGGTTCAAATCCCTCCTCCGCTACCATTTTTTCATAGTATGTAGCTTGCCAGCAGGTTTTGTATATTTTGCCACTAGGTTTTGTACCAATTTATTTTCTTTCACATGATTTTTAAGGGGTTCTCAAAGGGGCTTCAAAGGCCTTTCAAAGGGTGTTTTAAGATTCGTCATTTTTTATGAGAACCTATGGGATTTTGCTTCTCAATCATCGGATCATTATTTTGCGCTCAAGCGGATATTTCTGGAAAGTTGTCGTTATCCGTTAGGTCATAGAAGCATGTAAAGTCAGATTGGAAAGCCAGAGGGACGATTCCTGTTGGTCCATGACGTTGCTTGGCTATGATAACCTCAGCTTTGCCCTTCACTTGCTCCATTGCTTCTTTCCATTTGTGATATTCAGCACTGCCTTCTTTGGGCTCTTCATTGTTGAGATAATATTCTTCACGATAAACAAACAACACAATATCGGCATCTTGCTCGATTGAACCTGATTCACGTAAATCGGAAAGTTGGGGACGTTTATCTGTTCTATTTTCAACTTGTCGCGATAATTGCGAAAGCGCAATGATGGGAATATTGAGTTCCTTTGCAAGCGCTTTAAGCCCCATAGTAATGGCTGTAATCTCTTGAACGCGGTTTTCAGAAGAACGCTTTGAACCGCTTGTCATCAGTTG
>NZ_LR607320.1:0-1004 GCF_902162175.1 Bartonella saheliensis | reverse complement strand
CGCTCCACTTTCCCCCCAACCGTATGACCTAGAATGGTTTCAGCAACCTCATAGGGAGCATCGGTTGTTTCAGCAAGCCAATCGCGTAAACTAGAACGAAAACCATGGGGACAAGCTTCCAGACCAGTTTTTTTCATGTATTGTAGCATGCTGTTTTGTGCAAGAGGACCGCGACCGGTTGCAGAAAAAAGAAAACCATTGCGATATAAAAGGCTCGCTTGTTTAATCACTTTTAGTGCTTCTGATGATAAAGGAACGCGAAATTCTTCTGTAGCATCGCGTCGTCCTTTCATACTCTCAGCAGGGATAGTCCATATATCCCCATCAATCTGATCTTCACGCATATAACGCAAAGGGCGTGTACGAACACCTGTTAAAATAAGTAAACGCAAAGCCAGTTGTGTCATGGTTGTTGTTTTGCAAAGTGACTGATAAAAGGAAGGCACATCTTTCCAATCCATTGCAGGTAAATTTTGTGCTTTATGGCGTTGCTTCCCTAACAGAGCGCGTGCTTTTATTGTTGCTTGTAAATCAACATCCAATCCTAATGCAGCCGCATGTTTAAGACAAAGATTAAGACGATTTATTGCTTTCTCTGCTGTTGCAGCTTTTGTATGCCATATGGGAGCAAGTACATTGCGTATCTCTGTTTGGGTAATCTCTGAAATGGGAATACAGCCTAATTTGGGGAGAACATAAAGTTGTAAAGGTAGAAACCAGTTCCCAGCCTTGCCATCTCCTTTTAATTCAGCTTTACGACTTTCAAAAGCATCTAAGGCAATGTCTTTTAGATAATGGAGGTTACTTATTGCCTCACGCTTTTGTTTTTCACGTTCTTTAATGGGATCACGCCCCTCATGTAAAACAGAACGCCACCCATTTGCCAATTCACGGGCTTTTTTTAAAGAGACGTTTCTCAATGCTCCTAATCCCATTTCGCGACGACGACCATGAATAGTATAACGATAAAGCCATTGAGCACCCCCATCTTTACGCTTATGAAG
>NZ_LR607319.1:0-1057 GCF_902162175.1 Bartonella saheliensis | reverse complement strand
AACAGATTTTAACAGCATAATCCGCCTTTGATGCGGGTTTTCCACCGGCTTTAAGCCGGTTTTTTTACAGCAAAGAAAGGTGAAATAGAATGGCAACAACACATATCATGACCCATGATCCGAAAGCGGTGAAATTGTGGTCACAAAAGATCAATCATGAAGTTTTAAAAGCAACGAAAATAGCCCCGCTGATAGGGAAAAGCGAGAACAGCATTATCCAGCTTTGCAATGAAACCCATAAGAGTGCAGGGGATAGCGTTACATTTAGCTTGATGTTGAATATGCATGGAGATGGGGTCACACAGGGAGAAACCTTAGAGGGCAATGAAGAAGGTCTTCAATTTATGGATGACAGATTGGTCATTAACGAGCTCTTACATGCAGCACGCGTGGCGAATAATGACTCGATTGACCAACAGAGAATTCTCCCCAATTTACGCAAGAAAGCTAAAGCAAACTTGGTTCGTTGGTACGCAAATCGTTTAAGCGTTATGTTCTTTCTTCATGTGTGTGGTTATACCGCGCGTACGATCCATATTGATGGTCGAGAAATCTACATTAAACCGGTTTATTACGGTTTTAATGAAATCATGGCGCCAAGCAGTGAACGAATTATCCGCCCCGATGGCAAAATCAAGGATGAAGAACTCACAGAAAAGGCAAAACATGGCTTTAGCCTTAAATTGATAGATGAAGCGGTAAAACAAGCCAAACTAGCCAATCCACAAATCTCTCCGGTCCATGTCAATGGTGATGATGTTTACGTTCTTTATTTGCACCCAACCCAAGTGATGCAATTGCGAACCAATACAGCAGCTGGTGAGTGGTTAGATATCCAAAAATCTGTTTACGCAACCTCTCGTGCAAAGAACCCGATCTTTGATGGTTCTCTTGGTATGTATAATGGTGTTGTTTTACGCGAAGCACTTCATGTCACTCATGGTGTAAAATCCACTGATAATACAGCAGTCAAGAGTGTGCGTCGTGCGGTTTTCCTAGGAGCCCAGAGTGCGATTATAGGTTTTGGAAAAAATCACAGTGCAACGCATTACACGCT
>NZ_LR607198.1:0-107728 GCF_902162175.1 Bartonella saheliensis | reverse complement strand
TATATTATGTACATATAATACATTATGTAATTGAAATAAATTGGGGAAATTTTATGAATACAAAATATTTAATTGCACTCTCTCTTTTCACTTTTATGACCACTTCAACAGCGCAAGCAGCCGATACAGTAATATTGCAGCCATCAACACCGAATATTTCAACGTCAAGTAGTTTATCGCCACGGGTCGCACCATTTGCTGTTTCTACGTCTTTTTCTTGGTCTGGTTTTTATTTTGGGGGACAAATTGGACATGTTTCCAATAAAAGCAATTTAAATTATGCACCAGAAGCGATGAGTGGAAAATGGGCTTTGGTCAACAGAGATTTATCACCAAGACCATCGGGATTTATGGGTGGTCTTTATATAGGTTCTAATATTAATTTAGGAGATAATCTTGTTATCAGTGTTGATACAGATATGGTCTGGTCGGGGAGGCAAAACACCCAAACAGACAATGGCAAGAAAATTCTCGATAAATTAGACACTCTTAACGCAACCTTTCAAGAAGCTGGGATTCCTATTCTAACATCAACCACTCAAGATGAAACGACCCCCAACACTGATGATATCGTTGTAAGCAGTGTAACATTGAAGGAAAAATGGGGTGGTGCTTTTCGCGCGCGCATTGGTTTTGCTTCCCATCGTCTTATGCCTTATATTGCAGGGGGTGTTGCCTACACACAGATGCAATATATCCTATCCCTTTTAACAAAATCGCATGAAGATTCGACGGTATTTGCTTCTGGCAAAGTGTTCGATAAAACAAAAACAATGATCGGTTACACTGTTGGTGGTGGCTTTGATCTTGCCATGACAAATGACATTATCATGCGTACAGAATACCGTTATACAGATTTTTTTAAAAAGAAATTTGCAAATGATGAACTTAAAATAAGCGATCAAGCACATAATTTTCGCCTTGGCATCGCTTATAAATTCTAATGTCTTAAAAAAATGAAACGTTTAAAAAACCCTGTTAAAAACAGGGTTTTTTTTACATCTCTCCTCCTTTAAAAAAAGACAAGGACTCTAAAAACCAGCGCTCAACTGTCAACAAAGGATTGTAAAACAATCCAGCTTTTTGCAAGTTCTTCTCGTCTCCCCTTTTAGAGGATGTATTAAAAACAATAAGAGCTTTACCCTCACGACTTAAAGTAAGAGCACTGATATTTCTTTAAAATAAATTAAAATAAAGATGTATACTGCGTATCAAGAACAACAGCTGATGATAACGTAGTAGCAGCATAAAAGAGAAGCTTGTGTGTTCATTTTTCAACCTCTTCTTCACGCCTCCCAAAAGCATGTTTCTTCATCGATAAAGAATCCGGTTTTTTCAGTATCAATTCACCGATCACCTCCTTTTCCCTAAAATAAGATCATTTGATAGGGTAACGGGAATTTACTTCACGCCCCATCTTTAAAAAGCAAAGATCTCACCCCCTTTAAAACCTCATGTCGGTTTATAAAGAAACAACAACTCTTGAGTAAATTTCTCTTGGCTTTCCATTGCATGGATTTCACTTAAACTTAAAAACAAGCCCTCACCTGAATATTCAAGACACACTGAAAACAATAGTGAAACAACTTACCTTCTATCACCCCACTTTAAATGACGCTGTTTTCAACTGTTCTATTCTAGCAATAGAACAAGGATATTGTCTCTCGGTTTGTGTCATACCGGAAACGAAAGAGATAATCTCATTTGGGAAAAACATATTTGGGAAGAATATGAAATTGTAAAGATGAAAAAAACCATTTGTAGCAACTTATTTTCCAGCCGTCCCCTCTCCTATGTCCTCTGCTTCGGCAAACAAAAGCCAAGCAATATCTTTAAAAGAGTGGAGCGGACACATAGACCTCACGCTTTTATTTCTCAACCCATTTGGGCTCACACCTCTCATGCCATAGGAGAGCATTCCAAACCAAACCCTGCTCCTCCCACACACAATACACGGGCTCATTTGCGAGCGTATTTTCAAGAAATATTGAACACCTCCCTTTTGCCACAACGCTTATGAAAAATAAAATCTATTGTGTATCCCTCTTTACCCCTCATCACAGAGTACGCTGGAAGTTTCCTATACTGTGTCCCCAAATATCCCTTCGCACTTAATAAGAATAAGATGCATGAAAGGGCATGTTTTCTTATACAATTTTACGCCACGCGAGCACATCCGGTTCATACGTCCGCTATGGCTGCATGCGCACACGATACACGCGCACGATAAATGTGCAAGAGACATGATTTTGGCTGATTGGCGCTCAATGGATTTAAAAATAAGAGTCCACTCTAATCTTCAAGGTCATTCATTCAACGGGCAAAAAAATGAATACTTTTGATAAATCCCAATGGCTTATAAAGCAACGCTCTACAAATTCCAATGGTTTATAAAGCGATATGATGCACCATAACAGAATAAAATGGACGTCTTGATCAATAAAGGGAAATCTTTATCAAAGTGGTGCGGGTGGTCGGACTCGAACCGACACTCCTTTCGGAACCAGATTTTGAGTCTGGCGCGTCTACCAGTTCCACCACACCCGCACTTATACGATAAAAGACAGACTTGTCGATTATTCTTTTGCACTATATGAAGAAGGATAGATTCGTCAACAGCAGACTTCTGATTTTTTAAGAATTCCTCTCATTTTCTTCTCTGTTGGATAGAATATTTTCTTTATCGCATTTATAGCAAATTCATTTGTAAAGTTTTTACCACTCAAATTTATAAAAAACCTTATGATATTAAATAAATTAAAGCTTTGGACGATTTCTTTAGCAAATCGGCGTACAGCGCCACACTGGCTTGGTTTCATTGCCTTTATTGAAAGTTCTTTTTTCCCCATTCCCGTAGATATTTTATATATCCCACTTCTGCTTATCCGCCAAAAGCGGGTTTATCGCTATGCTTTGATTGCAACCATTTGTTCCGTTTTAGGAGGTATTGCCGGTTGGTTTATCGGACATTTTGCTTATGACACCCTTGCCAAACCCATTTTAGAATTTTACGGCAAAGTTGAAAGTTTTGAATCTCTAAAAAACCATGCAACCCTGCAATTTCTGATTATTTTACTGATAACATCAGGTTTTTTTCACCTTCCCCCCATTAAAATTGTCACAATTTTGGCAGGTGTAATGAATGTACATCTTGAACTTTTCATTCTCATTTGTATTTTTTCCCGTGGCGCTCGTTTTTATCTTCTCGCGTGGCTGATTAAACATTTTGGACAAAAAGCAATGAATTTTCTAAGACAGCATTTCAAATGGATTATCCTCATGGGCTGTGTTAGTCTCCTTTTAATTTATGGGCTTTTCATCGCTTTTTTTAACAAACAGCTTTTATAAGGAACAGACCCAATGGCATGTGTTTTGTCTTCCCATTCCCTTTTAAACAAGCATCTTCATCTAGAACCCAGCAGAAAAGAACAAAGTTTATGGGCTTTTTTTCTTACCTTTTGCTTGTCCGCCACGGTAGGTCTTGCTCTTTGTTTTGAATATCTTGGTGGGTATCTTCCTTGCGATTTATGTCTGATCGAGCGTTTTCCCTATTACGGTGCCATCCCCTTTTTGCTCTTAGCAGGTTTTGGAGCCTGGTTTTTTCGCATGTCTTCTTGGATACAACTTTTATTTTTATGTGTTTTTGTCTTAATGTGCATCAGCCTTGTTTTAGCCATTTATCATGCCGGTGTTGAATATGGTTTTTGGAAAGCTCCTCTTAGTTGTGGTTTAAACGCTGTACGAAGAACCTCAGATATTAACCAGCTTCTTAACCAATTAAACCACATTCACCCTCCCTCTTGTTCAGAAGCCCCCACACGTTTTCTTTTTCTTTCATTTGCCGGTTGGAATGTGGTTGCAAGCCTCCTTTTCACCCTTATGAGCCTCTATATTACTTCAAAAGGCATTCTTTCAGCCCACAAAACATAAACATTCCCCCAGGTAAGACAGCATCCCTGCTCTTAAAAACACCGCATACCCCATAGAAAAGAACACCCCGCACAAAACATCCAAAACACAAAAATTGCCTCTTTAACACGCATCCACACACACATCATCTCCTTTTCAAACCTCTCCTTGAACATTAAAATGGATGAAACACACCTTTTGTTTGTCAAATCTCCCTCTGTTTTTTCATGCCTTTGCAAATTTAATATTGTTATCAATATCCTCCTCTTAAAAAGGAGAGAGAAACAACAAAACAACGGATATTTGTATTTTATTGTTTTGCTTCTTTAATATTTTGATAAAAGCTAGCGGTAGAAAAGTGAACAGAGGATTAAATAAAGGGACCAATCACTATTGAATGGTCAACCTGCCTTGACGGATAAAAACACAACGCCTCTCCCTCCCCTGCTCACCCTTTTAGAGATCTATCACCTTAAAGCACCATATAGTGTGATGAAACATGATCATGCCACATGGTAAGAACATGAGACATTTTGAGATCTCAATGCGCCTTATCCCCCTCATATAAACCCTCGGCTCAAATCAGCACCACACATTCGACACGTTTTTAGGTGCGATTTTCCGCATGATTCATGTCTTACCAGAACTTTGAAAAAAAACGCCTATTTGAGTGCTCTCTAAAAAAGGCAAAACTCTACGAGAATGTTCTGGATTTTGCCATTTTTGACAAAATCGCAACCGAATAATCCTGCGTCTTATGCTTGACAATCTCTAATAGAACCTAAAAAACATGGATTATCTGCAATTATGCGACAACCGTTTTGATAAGCCATTTTAGTTTGCTCACATGGCATCCCAAAGTTATCAGAGGAGGCATTTCATAAGTTATTGTTCTTATGCTTAAACATTTCCCCCCTTTACACCTTTGGCTTAAAAAAAATAAGCATATATAAAGAAACATAATACAGGCATCAGTAATGGTGACCACTTCCCCGCAAGGGAGGAAATAAGAACGCAGGAATGGTTTCCTACTCCTTTCGTCATTTAAGTTCCCTCCTTTGATTCAAACGGTCCAATTAAGAGCATAACCACCATCACCATAAAACAAAAGCTGCTGTTCATCATATCCACTGATAAGCGATAAACTGAAATATCGCTCATCATCTGTACGAGCGACAGATTCTTCCAAAGTAACCACGCCCTACAATCATTTTTTTTGTATTTTCATCATGATAAATCATAAGATATTCTTTTCATAGTATGCCATAGAGAGGGTTTTACTATGGCGCCAATTTTTCAAGAGAAACCCTAAACCGCAATAGAGAGCAAGGTTTCTTTATGGAGAGCGCGCAGGACGCCGTGTTTTGACCTTTTCCATCACAATGATAAATTCAAACTTTATCCAAAACGACAATACGCTCCCTCTAAATGATTTTCGTACCACCTCATCCGCCACAGGCTGCTCCAATATCGATCCATTCATCGGTATATTTCCTTGAGAATTTTTTGCGTTTTCAGTCCCCGTAAAAAAAGACAATATTTTTTTTAGCACTATCACCTCCAGTGCATTTTCAACTTCATTTCAGTTGATTCGAATTAAACAATGCCCAAAAAAATCCAATAAAAATAGAGGGTTAAGTTATAAAAACGAGAGGGGAGGTTTCAGTCTTATGTAAGCCTTTTTCAGCCTAACTTATCCTTATAAAAAACGTTTTTAAAAAATATAAAGAATATTTTATTATGTAAAAACAATTGCTTATAACCTAGGGGAGAAAGACAAAAACCTCCCCCCTAAATAGGAAGACATTTTCAAAATTATTAAAAAAACGACGTCATTTTAGTGATCTTTTTGTTTTTTTCTTCTGATAAAATTAATTGGCAGATGTCTTCGGAGCCCCACCACGAGTTTCCCAATTAGCAACAGCCGCTAATTCCTCAATGAGCTTTTCTCTTGGTAAATTATCATCATCGACCAACTTGTATTGAATGGCATGTTCACGAATCCACTTTATAAGCGTTCCTTTAACACTTTTACCTGGTGCAGCCTCACTCACGGCCTCCCACGCCGCCACAATAGCCGCAAGCTTTGGAGCATAACGCGGATGATTTGGATTTTGAAACGCATATTTTTGATCTTGAATGTCGCCAGCATCACCCTCCGGAAAGAAAAATGCAGGGCGATGACCACGTGATAAAAGCCATTTTTTTAAATCTTCAACGAGAACATATGAGAAATCTACATCTATACTACCAAAAAAATCATACGACCATTCTACTTTTAATTGCCCTTCTTTTCCTGCTTGAACGATAGCACAATAAGCTCCTCGAAAATTAGAAGTTTTTTCTAATGAAATGCGACAATGACCTTCAAAAATATCACTATATTCTGGTTCTCTTTTGTCGAAAAGAGTATATCTTGCTGGATCTAATCCGGCCATTAAAAACGCTGCTTCCAATAATTTTAGTTTTTGCAAACTCAAAAACCATTCTAAACCTTTATCAATTTCCATATATTTCCCCGCTTTTTTCTATGAAACTGACCATTTTTTTCAAAACGCTAAGAATAATCTCCCTTGATACACAGAGAGATTATACACTCCCTCAAACCGCGATTTATCACACTTTTTAAGCGGTCCACAACACCTCCCCCCATTTGTGATCCACAAGCAAATGATTTTGATTGATTCAATATAAGGAGTTTTAAAGTGAGAGAATCCTAGTGAATTTGGGGCTTTCATGCAAGAGATAAGGCACATGACAAGGCGATAAAAGCCCTTTCATAAAGCATCAATTTTCATACGTGATCAAACAAATATATCTCGCTCGTTTATGCACCCCAACCTTTAAAACAAGTTCCAATCACAGCACAAAAGATAATTTGTCAGACGCAAATAAATCCACCTCAATGCGAATATCATAAGAGGACTAGCTTACACTTAAAACGCGACGCCGAATGTGAAACGATCCAATAAAAATGCCGCGAATAAACGGTGCGAAAGACTGTCGCAAACATTGGGGGCTAAGATAAGTGATGGTGCCGTGCTCTTTTATGAAGCATCAAGATGAAAAGACTCAAGAGATTTTTATTATTTCATGGGGGAATTTATACTATTTCATAGGCTCCTTACTGCTCTCCCTCTTCACCAGCACTTTCGCGAAAAGGGACTTGAAACCCTTAAAACAAGGTCTTTTTTTAAAAATGATTTCAAATTTCAAAAAGTTTTTTATCGTCTTTTGAACGCATCAACTAAATGATAGGGCTGGATTATTTCTTTCCATACATTCTCGAGTATCATTATCTCTCGTACAATAATTGGAATGCTCTATTGCAACATTTCTTTAGCACAATAAAATATATTTTTCTCAATTCTTTCATGGGTGCCCTTCTCGACACCCTTAGATAAATTTTCTTTATTGACTTGATTTTACAGCTTTATTTTCATGGCATCACCACATTCTTTTTTCTTTTTTTTAAACGCAACTTTTTTGCACTTTTTCAGTTTGTAACTTTTAGGTTGACTTTCAATTTATTTTTATTAAGCTTTTAGAATTATTCTAAAGTGCAAAGGAACAGAGAATGTTGAAATCGTTTTTTTCATTTGTACAGCGTAAAGTTCTGTTCTTTCGTTCAGCACAAAAAATTCTCCTTCAAGCGCTCAAAATAAAAGAGCAACAAGCCGCACTCTATTTAAAATATGCAAAAGCTCTAGAGCCTTATTCCTCTAAAGAAGCGGCGGTTTTTACTGCCATGGGGCTTCAAGCGCTTGAAAATTATAAGCAACTTTTGTGTCTTTCTTGCCATAATCGTGCCCACACGGCGGATAGATTATGTGAACAAACTTCTTTTATAAAAAGCAAGGGGAACCAGCCCTCTCCTAAAAAAGCAACAGCAAATCACACCATAAAGAAGCCCTCGAAAGAACAAAAGCAAACACTTTTGACATGGATTCAACCAGGTCTCGCAGGGTTAATGGATGGCTCTGTCTCCACCCTTGCCCCCATTTTCGCCGCAGCATTTGCCACAGGAGAAACACATCAAACTTTTTTGATCGGGCTCTCAGCTTCCATTGGAGCGGGGCTTTCAATGGGGTTTACAGAAGCAGCCCATGATGATGGGAAGTTATCAGGGCGTGGTTCACCTTTGAAAAGAGGTCTTGCCAGCGGCATTATGACAACATTAGGTGGTTTAGGTCATACGCTTCCCTATTTGATCCATTCTTTTTATGTTGCAACAGTAATTGCCTGTATCATTGTTTTTTTCGAACTAGGTGCCATCGTCTGGATTCAGAATAAATATATGTCGACCCCTTTTTGGCGCGCCTCTTTACAGGTTATCATTGGTGGAGCTTTGGTTTTTGCCACCGGGATTCTTATCGGCAGTATTTAAAAAAACGCATCCCCCATCATTTCACTCTCGCATATAGTTTTGCCTATCTCATAGCATGTCCCTTTTTAATGGGACACCAAATCATCGTTAACGATCCCTTTATTGAAAGGGGTTCTTATAGTGCTTTGATAGTCTTATCCATTGTATCTAAAAAACCTTACCTGACTATTTCGTTTTAAATAAGCCCGTGTTCCTTATATAGGCATAAGCCATTCTTGCTGATATCATGATTGGAAAATGCTGTTGATGGAGCTTTGGAGTCTTATGGATTAATAAAAGATAATAACCAAGCTCTGGGGACAACCTGTATCAAAAAACCTTTATCGACTTGTTTTATGGATATCTTTTGTTAAAGTACCATTTTTTCTAAACTTCATATTTTGGAAATGCCTTGATCATGCCGCATACTGAAACCAACGCACCGCTAAACAACCAAGAAAATTGTGTTTCTTCAAAATCTTCACATCCCGTGACTTTATTCGTTCAGCGTCTTGCACACGGACAAGATTTAGAACTTCCTCACTACGCGACAGCGGGTTCTGCGGGTCTTGATTTACGTGCTGCCATTGGAGAAGGAGAAACACTCGTCCTTTCGCCAGGACAACGTGCTCTTATTCCAACGGGTCTTATTTTTCATTTATCCCCAGGCTATGAAGCACAAATACGCCCACGTTCTGGTCTCGCTTTAAAACACGGCATCACATGTCTTAACACCCCAGGAACGATTGATAGTGATTACCGTGGCGAAGTCAAAGTCCTTCTCATCAATTGTGGTCAGGAAGACTTTTCTATTGAACGAGGTATGCGCATTGCTCAAACCGTCATCGCCCCTGTCACCCAAGTGAATGTTTGTGCCATTGAACCAGCACAAGAAGACAGTCAAAGTCATACAGAGAGCCGTGGAACAGGAGGTTTTGGTTCAACAGGGCATACTTAAAGCACAATAAATACAGGTTAAAGCGACACAGGCTTATTTAAAAAGGTTTTTTTACTTCTAGATTCCTTAATTTTTTGAGGCTCTCTTGACGTTTGAAAATCCCGTGACGTTTTGGAATCCTTTGAAATCTAGAGAAATTCTTTGCGTAGTACATCATCATAATTCTGATACCCTAACAGCTTGAAGAATTGATTTGATGTATTCTTATTTCAGAGCCCTTGATTTTTGAGGCATCTTAAGTTTTTAAAGCAAAGCAGCGCCCACTTTATGCCTAAGGCTCCCACCTTTTAATCAAATACACAAACCCTGCATCCTTTCTCCCCTTGTGTCTCTTCAAAAGATTCACAACCCCGTGACGTTAACAATTTAGCATCTTGCACTTGAAATAATGAAAACTCTCATCACGTGGCAGCGCGTTCTGCGAAGCTTGATTGATATGCCCCCTAAACGAGAAGCAAAAACCTTTACACTTAAAATATGCCCTTATTTCTTGACATCTTTCCTTAATCCTTTAGAGCTTTTAAAGCACGCATTCTTCCACACTTCTCACTTAAACGCACAAAACCTCCCCCCCTCACATGCCCCTCTCCCCCTTCAAACAAATGGGTATGATGATGCAAAAAAACACAGCCTCTTTAAAGGATTTAAGAAGAATTCATTGTCTGGTAAAATGAGCGATCCAAATGCCATAAGAATGTCTCATGGCCAATTTGTTTTTTCAAGCCATCACACCCCAAATCTCGACACCCCAAATCTCGTGTCCGTTACAAGCGCTTGTTGTCCGTACAGATAAAAACGAAAGAAAAGACTAAAAATGCCTATGTGAACACATATGCCAAGAGCGGACGCAACATTGGAAGAGTATAAAGGATACTCACTTGCTCTTTTATAAGGCATCAAATATAAGGCATCAAAATGGGAACATTCAATTTTTATAAAAGCATGAACCATTTATTCATGAACGCCGTTGCAAAAGCTTTATCTCTCTTCAAACACAACGAACAATAACCACGGTTGCTTTATAGAGCCTCTCTTGTAAGTAAGATTGAGAGCGGATTGCAATCCGCTCAGAGCGATTTTACGCTATTCTAGTGCATCCATCTTTGGTTGAATCAATCAATAACACTCCCCTCATCAATTTCATTCGATAACTTTGATATGACTTTGATGAAGTTGCTTTGCATCCTTTAACAAAGCCATTTTTTTATCAGCTATTTTTTATCAGCTATTTTTTTATCATGGGGCAGAAGCTGTTCCAGAAATATGAGCGTTTTCCACAGTACTGGTTGTTACGGCATCCACATGCCCGACCAGGTTAGTCCCCGCCCTCTCAATAGCCCCCTCTGTCACAACAGGTCCCTTTGTTCCATTTGCGATTTTATGATTGTCCCCACCTCTTGCGGCAAGATTGGAAGTATTTTGCAATCCGACAAGACCGATTTTACTATATCCAGCCATGCGTACTTGATTTAATAAATCGATGACAATGCCATAATCAATTTCACTATCGGCTTTGATTAAAATTTTTGTCTCTAAATTTTGCTTGGTCTCCCTCAACAAAGCTTCCCTCAAAGCTGCTTGTTCTATCAAATGATCGCCAATGTAAAGAGAATGATCTTTTTGCAAAGTGACATAAAGGGGCTCATCAGGTTGCACCACTGAAGGCGCTTGAGTGATCGAAGGAAGCTGAACAGGAATGACAGATGTTGCCAAAGGCGCAGCAACCATAAAAACAATCAGTAACACCAACACAACATCAATAAAAGGGGTCACATTGATTTCGCTGTGCAATCCACTTTCATCGAGATCAAAATCATCATTAAAGCTTGCTTTCATTTTTTATGACTTTTCTGTTGTTTTTGTCGATCCAGTTCACGACTCAAGAGCCTTTCAAGAGCAGCAGCAATATCGCCTAAATCACTGCGATACCCATTCAAAGCACGCATAAGGCTATTATACATAACAACGGCGGGGATCGCTACAAAAAGCCCAACCGCTGTTGCAAATAAAGCTTCAGCAATTCCAGGAGCAACCACATCAAGCCGCGTTGTTTGCGATTGAGCAATCCCAATAAAAGAATTCATAATTCCCCAAACCGTTGCAAAAAGCCCCACAAAGGGCGCAAGTGCACCAATGGTTGCAAGAACAGCATTTCCACACGCAATACGACGTGTTGCAGCCAGCAAACAACGCGACAAAAGCGAATGAACCCTTTCTTTTAAACCTTCATGAACATCGCGGACATAAACATCGCGAGAAACGTCTCCATATTGCTTATTTTCCTCATAAAAAAGAATATCCTCAAGCGTTTGTGCACTTTTCCTTGGATTGGTTCTCTCAGCAGAGCTTTCACTTACCCCTTCAGGAGCAGTAAAATGAACCTCTTGTGTTGAAAGATAAACCTCTTTAAGAACTTCTTTGAGAAAAAACACCCCAGCCCCTTTGCTTTCCTTCAAGCTAGCCGCCAAACGCGTGAGAGTCTGAGCGTTTAGAACTAATCGGAGTTCATGACGCACCCGTCGTTTTGCCACAGTGATCTCAATAATTTTCACAAAAGCAATTGTCCAAGATATCAAAGAAGCAAGCAACAAAAGAATGATAACAGCTTTCACCACCCAATCCGCAGCCATAAACATAGAAAAAGGCGAAAAATCATGTCCTACCAATATAGCAGAACTACTCTCTAAAGGGACTGTTTCAGATTCCATTTCTATCTCACAACTCTCGTGGTCTTAACCTTCTTTATGCGCTGAATCGTCAACCCGCAGAGCATCACTCTTCCACAATGCCACTTCAACGTCACTTTTGCATTCCTCTTAAAAAAGAAAACTTGATAAATCAAGTATAGTTTTATTCCCTAAATTCTCTTTTACCCTAGCCAGATCACTCAAGAAATTTTTTTTATATCCCATCTCACAAGTTTATCTTAACTCAAGTCGCTTTACTGCATAAATTTGTCAAAATGATAGACTGATAAGAAATCTCTCGTATAATATTTCAATTGATAAAAACAAGGCATCATTTTATACTTATAACACATTGATTTATAAGAGTAATTTATCATCATTGTTTTTGAATAAGCCCCTCATATTGCACGCTTATCTCATTCAACCACTCTTGAATGAAGAGAACAAAACATCTGCCCACATGGGATAATATATACGAGATAAACAACACGGATTTTTCCCTTAAAGAAAACGATCTTCAACCTTTTACAAAGAAACAGCCCTCCAAAAGCTAAAAAATGGTGCTGAATAGCTTGAAAGGCATCAAACAATTTTAAATTGCACAAAAAGACACGGAACCAAAAAACACTTTTTGCGTTACCCCAGCAGTAAAAATTTTCACTCCAATGCAAATGATTACGATGAACACAGCAAGACAACTATACAAGAGAGGGAAAGAACATCATGAACAAGAACAAGAACAAGACAACAGACAAAAATAAAACCGCCGCAGAAAAAGACCTACAAAACGAGCTCCAGGGACAATTAGACACGTTACGTCATGAAATTTCCGGGATGACCTCAACACTAACAGATCTTGGTGCCAAAAAATTCAATGCGGCCAAAGACAAAGCGGAAAAACTGTATCACTCAGCCAAAGAAAGTAGTGAAGACATCATGTCTCAAGCAAAAGACAAAATCAGTGATCTTGAACAAAGCATGAATCAATGTGTTCGTAAAAATCCTGGCAAAAGCGTTTTGTTTGCAGCAGGTGTTGGTTTTATTCTTTCTCAGTTACTGCGTCGTTAAGCAATGCATAAGTTTATCGCTCCTCTTTTAAACCATCTTGTCGGTGGAGGGCTAAAAAGCACTGTCAAGCAAGTGCGCCTTCAAGCAATTTGCTGTGGGTTTATTGGCATTTCATTATTTATGGCTTTGCTTTTTTTATGTATCATTGGTTTTCTTGCGTTATGTACTGTTATGAAGCCACTTTTTGCTGCCAGTATCATGTTTTTCATTTGGCTTTTTCTTGCGGGATTAGCGTTTATAATCAACAGGATTTTGAAAATTTATCAACGCTATGACCAACAAAAAAAGACCGAAGAACAACGCCACAAACTAATGACAGATGCGACTGTTTCCAGCCTTGCTGTTCTCAGTCAACATTTTCCTTTTGCCAAATTGGGTGTCCCTATTCTCGGATTAGCAACGTATTTTCTGTGGAAAAAAGATAAAAAAGACCCCTTTTTAGATGAAAATATGTAAAGTTGTAAACTTATCCCCCCCTGAAGTGCTTTCTTTTACCATACAAAGAAAGCACTTTTTTGTTTTTTAGCTTCTTCAATCCCTTGGGAAGAAGAAACCCCTTTCATTTTAGCTAAAAACTCCATAGCCCCAATTAAATTTCTTTCAGATTACAAGTCTATTGTTCACGCACATGAGCGCAGTATAAGGCAAAGCTTCAATTAAAAGTTCTGATTTTTAATTTGCCCTTATATTTCTTTTACTTTGAAAAGACTCATAGCTTTGAAGAAAGCATGTCAAGATGAAGCATATCTTAAAAAAAGATTTTCACGATGATAAAGATTTCAAACAACTGTTTTTTATTGCCAATCCTCTCATAACAGCAAAATGACATATAGGGGAAGAGAGTGCTCTCTCCCATATATACACTTGCAGAGACCCAACTTATACATGTAAGCAAGCTTTAAATAAAAACAATTTTCCAAACAAACTTAACCATGACGAGAGTTATCCATTAATCCCTATGAGGCTTTTGGTTCAACTTAAGGCTCGTTGTGGACTATTATCTTCATTTTTAAAGCGCACTTGAGAAAATGCTTGATCAATTATGGTCAAAATCAATTATGATCAATGGGGTTATAGGTCCCATGATCTCTTCGCCAATCTTCTGGTTGTTGAAATTGGCTCGACCACAAGCCATTTTTTTCTTTTTGAGCTATCAATTGTAATTTTTTATAGTCTGCGGGGGATGGGAAGTTATGCTGATCTTTTGTCAAAACCATCAACCCTTCTGCAAGTCCCAAGCGTGCCAGATCCACGCCATCCACAAAACATTGAGCATAGTGAATTTGTTTAATGACACGGGTTTGTCGACAGGTAACATTCTTATCGATTGTTTTAGAGACAAGCCACGCCGTGACAAAAGCCCCACATGGCCACTTAACACCATTTCGGGTAGCAAATTGTCTCGTTTCACAGGTTTCCACACCATAGAGGCGGATATCACGGATGATTCTTTTTCTCCATTCATTATCTGTTGGTGTGATCATTTTAAAGGTCACACCACTTGTGACCTGAATAGCACCAGAATAAACGGGGACATTTTCTTCATAAAATTGTGATGCCAATGGCTGTTGGAGCGATAGCTCTTAGTGTAAAGCTACATTTTGTTGGTTTGTATTTTGTTGGTTTATATCATTTGTAAATTTTAACCTTGAATTTTGAACTGTTTTTTCTCTTGTCTTTTCCGATACTTTTAAAGAAAAAGTTTGAATAATCTGTTCATTATTTTCACTCAAATAAAAGTATCCCAAAATAATAAGACAAATTAAGACAATATATTTAGAAACGGATCAAAACTGTTTAAAAATTATCATTTTGAATATTACTGTAATTTATTGTTCATTAACTGAGGAAAAATTAAATATTGTTAATTTTACAATAGAAAAAACTATTTTTTCATTTATATAATACTTAATTAATATTAACTATTAATTTTATGATTAACTTAAACATAAAGCGGGGGAATTTTCATGAAAAGCATGAATAATTCGTTCAATTGTGAACACACCTTAAGAAACATTACTTTATCCAACACCCAAAAGAAATGGCTAACCACAGTCTTGATGCTTTTTATTACCTTCATGGCACTCAGTGAGCCAGCATTTGCAGAAAGCTTCGGAAAAGTTGAAGATGCGCTTAACAAAATAATTGAGACTTTAACAGGACCCATTGGAACATCAATTGCCACCCTTGCGGTTGCGGGTATTGGGCTTGCATGGATTGCTGGTTATGTTGAAATGCGTAAAGCTTTTTTGTCTGTGTTGGCATCGGCATTGTTATGGGCTTAAATATGAACAAGATCACCATCACAACATTACTGCTTTGCACAGGGCTCATCGCTGCTGGCTGTGAAAAAACCTATAGCGTCGCTGAATTTAAAAAAAATCCAACGTTGATGGAAGAATGGGGAGCAAGATGCGGATTCACAGGGACTTCAAAAAATTGTGAAAACCTAAGAGTAGCAGGGCTTGAACTTCAGAAAGAATATGAAGCAAAAGCGGAAGAGAGACAGCGTAAAGCCGCAGAAGACTTGGATAAAAGATTAAAAGAACTTAGGGATAAAAAACACGCTGAATATGAAAAATGGAAAGCTGAGTTTGAAGCAAAACAACGGGCTAAAGCCGAACAAGAAGCAAAAGAGCGCGCGGCAGAACAACAACAACAGGACAATCACTAATCATGAATAAAATCATCATAACAACATTACTACTTTGCACAGGGCTTATGGCTGCTGGCTGTGAAAAAACCTATAGCGTCGCTGAATTTAAAAAAGATGAAAAATTATTTGATGAATGGGTCGTGAGATGTGGAGGAGTAGGAACTTCAAAAAATTGTGAAAACCT
Source organism: Bartonella saheliensis (assembly GCF_902162175.1). NCBI lineage: Bacteria > Pseudomonadati > Pseudomonadota > Alphaproteobacteria > Hyphomicrobiales > Bartonellaceae > Bartonella > Bartonella saheliensis. Next base: position 91,900 of record NZ_LR607198.1, on the reverse strand, counting down.
AAGAGTAGCAGGCGCTGAACTTGAGAAAGAACGTCAAGCAAAAATTGACGAACATAATCGCAAAATAGACGAAGAGTTTAAAGCTAAACGAAAAGCCTGGATTGAAAAAATGGAAGCTGAAAATCAAAAATTCCGCGCTGAACAAGAAGCAAAAGAGCGTGCTGAAGAAGAACAAAGAGCAAAAGAGCGCGCGGCAGAAGAACAACAACAGGACAATCACTAATCATGAATAAAATCATCATAACAACATTACTACTTTGCACAGGGCTTATGGCTGCTGGCTGTGAAAAAACCTATAGCGTCGCAGAATTTAAAAAAGATGAAAAATTACGCTTAGAGTGGGATGCTAGATGTGGATTTGCTGGAACTTCAAAAAATTGTGAAAACATGCGGTTAGCATTCTTAGAACTTGATAAGGAACGTCAGGCAAAAGCTAAAGAAAGATGGAAGGCTACATTTGGGATAAAAGAGCATGCTGAGGAAGAACAAAAAGCGAAAGAACAAAATAATAATTAAATTATAAAAATACACAACGAATAGCGAAGTATCTAAATGGCAGTAGAAACCAAAGGCATATTCACTAAGATAGACAATATGTTGATGGAGCCCCTTACAAAAACAATGGGTAAAACCATTGCCTATCGCTATTGCGCTTTAGCTGCTCAAGCTAAACACTTACACACATTTTGTATTACATTTATGGCAACATTATGTCACTGCCATAGATTTATCATCACTGGTTATAAAAAACCGATAACCGAGCATAATTTAAAAATTGTGCTCAAACCTTGTAAAACTGAAAGAAAGAAGGGGAAATATTGATGAATAAAGTTCTCATAACAACATTGCTACTTTGCACAGGACTCATCGCTGCTGGATGCGAAAAAACCTACAGCGTCGCTGAATTTAAAAAAGATGAAAAATTACGCCTAGAGTGGGATGCTAGATGTGGATTTGCAGGGACTTCAAAAAACTGTGAAAACATGCGGTTAGCATTTTTAGAACTTGAGAAGGAACGTCAAGCAAAAGCTAAAGAAATATGGAATGCTACATTTGGGATAAAAAAGCATGCTGAGGAAGAACAAAAAACGAAAGAACAAAATAATAATTAAATTATAAAAATACACAACGAATAGCGGAGCATCTCAATGGCAGTAGAAAGCAAAGGCATATTTTCTTATATCGACAATATGTTAATGGAGCCCCTTACAGAGGCAATGGGTAAAACCATTGCTAATCTTTCATCGTCTTTAAATGCTCCGCTTAAAGCGTCTTGTACAAATTACATTATATTTATGGGCGACAATATCATCTATGGGCGTTCTTCCATGCCCTTATAGAACTTTATAGCCACAACTTTCAAACTTTGCATCGTTGTTGTACGCACCACAAATACCGCTGCTTATAAGAGATTGAGGTTTTGACGAATAAGTATAGACAAGTGTTCAGAATTCCCAAAATGGGCTGCAATGGATGCCTCTATCATTTCTTGTCGCATGATACCTTTCCAGCTGATACGATAACCAGCTTCACGAGCAAGTTGCCCCATAAATTCACGCAATGTGCGCCCATTTCCCTCTCGAAAGGGATGCAAGGCATTCAACTCTCCCATGTAATATCCAGCCCTTTGGCTAAATTCATCCATATCAAGACCACGCAGATACTGTTCTTTTGCAAGCTGTTGCATAATCTTCGGGGCATAACTTTCAATCCGATGATAACTTGCAAACATACTATTGCCTTTGGCAATATCCACTAAACGGATCTCTCCCGCCCATTCATATATGTCACCAAACAGCTTTCTATGGATCTCCTTCATGTAACCCAGATCAAACTTACCACCTGTAGCAGCACGCATAAGCTCAAAAGACCTTACATAAGCGAAAGTAGATTCCACACGCTCCAGTACAATTTTATCCTGAATTTCAAACCGATTATACAGCACACCAGTATCAAGATCAGTATAAGGATCACCACTCCCTTTATACTTCTCCACGTTTTACCCACTCCAACAAATCTTTGATAATATCACTTGTTTCAAGCTCTCCAATAATAACACGCTCCATTTGCTCCACGACTTTTGGATCTGGCTCTAACCCCTCTAAACGTTGGCTTGCTAATGCATTTTCAGCAGCAAAGCGACGTCGTTTAATTTCCTCTTCACTCAACATATAAAATCCTCCTTTGCTTATATTCATTATAGCTCAAATGTGCGACAAACATAAGGTTTTATTCCCTACTTTACGTATATCACATCTTTTGATTTTATACGCTCTATCTCGCGTTATTTTGCTCTTCTCAATATCTCTGTTGCAAAAATTTAACAGCCATTTGAAACTCTTTTATGCAATCTTTAGTCATGAGACTGTTATTTAAGAATTGCTTTTGATAAATCATAATTTGTTTGCAGTGCAAGCCACATACGTGCTGTGCTTACACCAGCCATTTCAAGCCTAATAGCAAGATGAGCCCTCATAGCGGCTTTTCCATTTAAAACGCTAAAAAGTGTTCCACAAGATAGACCAAGCCACTCTGCTGCTTCATTAACCGATAAACCAAGTTCTTTGATCACATCTTCACGCAATAATTCACCAGGATGTGGTGGATTTTTCATCATTTTTTAGCACTCCTTAGTGATAATCACGATAATCAACTCATTCGACATCTACACCATTAAATATGCCATCAAAGCGAAATATCACCCGTCAATTTCCATTGACAATCATTGACCCATAATCTTTAAGATCACTTTTTAGCGGATATAATCAAAAGGACGCATAACTTTAAATCTTGTGGCGATACATCTCCTTCACCCTTAGAACAGTATGGACGGTTCTAATTGCTTTAGTCGCATCAGTAATATTATAGAAGGTTTCAATTCTTTTATATTTAAATTCTAAAATTATAAATTAAGAGAACGCGTAACACGACAAGATACAAAAATGCTTATTATTGTTATATGACATGACTTCTTTTATTTTATAAACATGAGAATGATCATGAAAAAAATTGATTATTCTCATCACTTTATTTTTCAAGTGCAGTCTCCACGCGTGCATCATGATGGGTAATCACATCCATCAACTCTGTCACGACCGTATCCAGCACCTCTCGTGCATCCCCTTCCGCCATAAGGCGAATAACCGGCTCGGTTCCAGAAGCGCGAATAACCAATCGCGCTTCTTTTCCCAACCGCTTTTCTGCTTGATTAATGGCCGTTTTGACGGGATTTTTTTTCAAGACATTTTTATCTTTAATCGTTACATTTTTTAAAATTTGTGGAACAGGTTCAAAGCGTTTACACAATTGGCTCATAGGGCTTTGACTTTCCTTCATACAAGCTAAAATCTGCAAGGCTGCTACCAACCCATCACCTGTTGTCCCAAAGTCACTAAGCACAATATGCCCCGAAGCTTCTCCTCCAACATTATATCCCTTTTGGCGCATGGCATCGACAACATAACGATCTCCAACTTTTGTTCTGATCAGGTCCAATCCTTTGCTGTTCAAAAAACGCTCCAGTCCCAGATTAGACATAATTGTTGTGACAACCCCATTGCACCGTAAGCGTCCCATTTTATACCAATTTTCAGCGATCACAGCAATCAACTGATCCCCATCAACTGTTTGTGCTTTTTCATCAACAATGAGCACACGATCGCCATCTCCATCAAGAGCAATCCCCACATCAGCACGCACCTCATGCACTTTGCGTTTTAAAGAACTTAAATCAGTTGAGCCACATTTTTGATTAATATTGGTGCCATTGGGTTCATCATGAATAGCAAACACCTCAGCCCCCAACTCCCATAAAGCACGAGGAGCCGCTTTATAAGCAGCGCCATTAGCACAATCCACAACGATACGCACAGCATCTAAGCGAACATCACGAGGCAAAGTTCGTTTGGCATATTCAATATATCGATAAATATCTCCCTCAACCCGTTTTACATAACCAATTTCAGCAGAACTTGCTAAAGATTTTGACAGATCTGTATCAATCAATTGTTCAATTTTTGCTTCCATATCATCTGAAAGCTTAAAACCATCAGGACCAAAAAGTTTAATTCCATTATCATAGAAAGGATTATGAGAAGCAGAAATCATCACACCAAGATCCGCACGCAAAGAGCGGCAAAGCATTGCAACAGCAGGTGTTGGCACAGGCCCCAATAAAAAAACTTCCATTCCCGCAGCAGTCAGCCCTGAAACCAAAGCATTTTCCAACATATAGCCAGATAATCGGGTATCCTTACCAATCACCACACGACGCGATTGATGTTGTGAACGGAATAAAACCCCTACAGCCATTCCTACCTTCATGGCAAAATCAGGTGTCATGGGAAATGAATTGGCTTTTCCCCGAATTCCATCTGTCCCAAAATATTTTTGCACCATGCCTCGTTCCTTTATTCTTCTTCCCTTGGCTTTTCTTTAAAACTCCAACAGCCCCCTTGGGGACAATAGCCCTCTACTCTATACCCCTCACTCTATAAATGATACCATTGGACTTGCCCCTCCTCTTTTTAGATCATCAAAAACCCCTTCCACCATTGACACATCTAAACGACGCTCAACCAATAATGTTTCTCCTCTGCACACATAAAGCAATATTATTTGCTAAACAAGCTTTACACATCCCTTGAACATACCTAAAGGATAGTCTCACCTCCTACTAAAGCCGCAGAGCACCCTCATCGCTTAAACCTTGGCACCCTTGAGCAAGCCCGCAAAGCTAATTCATCATCAAACCTTCAAAACCCTCAGCCCAAAGCCGCAAAGCCCCCCATCGCTTAAACCTTGCACACTTGAACAAACCTGTAAGAAAACAGACCACTTAATCCCCAGCTAACGCTGTCATAATAAACGGCTTTTCTTAATTTTTTTCTTCCATATTTTGGCAAATATTACGTCAAAGGCGCAAAGCTTCGCTCGCGCCCTTTTCAAAGAATTTAGAATTTTTTCCAAAACACAGCCACTTAAGCATTATTAAAAGGCTCTTATTTTTCTTTATCAGCTCCCACAGTATTGGGCTTTTTGTCAGCACTATTTTTACTTTGAGAGTGATTGACTGTTTTTGTGGTGCCTTTTGCATTTTGCGCTTTTTTAGACTCAGTATCCTTGGACTTAGTATCACTGGATTTTGCTGTTTTCTTTCCAACAGCGCCCTCTGCCTTACCGTCCTCCTCTTTAACGGCTTCTGCTTTATGGGTCACTGTTTTAGGCGCTATTTTAGCATCTTTTTCATCGTCCACAGAGGTCTCTACCTTTACTGTTCCAGTTTTTGGAACAGAGGAAATCCGCGGCGCAGCGTTTTCATCTTTCTGCGTGCGTGAAGGAGGCTTACCTGCAATGACTTCGTTAATTTCAGCACCCGTTAAAGTTTCATATTCCAACAAGCCTTGAGCAAGAGCAAACCATTCTTTTCTTTTTGTTTTCAAAATATTAGTTGCACTTTTATAGGCATCATCAATAAGCTTACGCACTTCCATATCAATCATGCGCGCTGTTTCTTCAGAAACATTTTGTGTTCGTGCAACAGAATGACCTAAAAAGACTTCATCTTGGTTATCGCCATAAGCGACATTTCCAAGCAGATCGGAGAATCCCCACCGTGTGATCATGGCACGTGCTAATTTCGTTGCTTGCTCAATATCAGAAGAAGCCCCGGAGGTAATATTTTCTTTTCCAAATTTCAATTCTTCAGCCACGCGCCCTCCCATCATGATGGCTAAGCGAGAAATCATCCACCGATAACTCATGGAATAGCGATCACCTTCCGGCAATTGCATCACCATTCCCAATGCCCTTCCCCTTGGAACGATTGTTGCTTTGTGGACAGGATCAGCAACCGGTACATTGAGAGCCACAATAGCATGCCCTGCTTCGTGATAAGCCGTGAGTTCTTTTTCTTCTTGTGTCATAGCGGTTGAACGACGTTCAGCCCCCATCATCACCTTATCTTTTGCATCTTCGAATTCTTGCATTGTCACAACTCTTTTATTACGGCTCGCAGCCATAAGAGCAGCTTCATTGACAAGATTCATGAGGTCGGCACCGGAAAATCCTGGTGTTCCCCTTGCCAAAACTTTCAAATCAACATTCGGAGCTAAAGGGACATTGCGCACATGTACTTTCAAGATTTGCTCACGTCCAGAAACATCCGGGTTTGGCACCACAACTTGTCGGTCAAAACGCCCTGGTCTCAATAAAGCAGGATCCAGCACATCAGGGCGGTTTGTTGCAGCAATCAGAATAATACTCTCATTGGGCTCAAACCCATCCATTTCGACAAGCAACTGATTTAAGGTTTGCTCGCGCTCATCGTTTCCCCCACCCAATCCAGCACCCCGATGACGTCCCACAGCATCAATTTCATCGATAAAGATAATACAAGGTGCATTTTTTTTAGCCTGTTCGAACATATCCCGCACACGGCTTGCCCCAACACCGACAAACATTTCAACAAAATCAGACCCTGAAATGGTGAAGAATGGTACATTAGCTTCCCCCGCCACCGAGCGCGCTAACAGCGTTTTACCGGTTCCTGGAGGACCAACAAGCAAAACACCACGAGGAATACGCCCTCCTAAGCGTTGAAATTTCTGTGGTTCGCGTAAAAATTCAACAATTTCTTGCAGATCTTGTTTTGCTTCTTCAACGCCAGCAACATCCTTAAAGGTAACACGTCCTTGCGCTTCATTAAGTAATCTTGCTTTTGATTTCCCAAATCCCATTGCCCCGCGTGATCCATTTTGCATTTGTCGCATAAAAAAGACCCACGCCCCAACGATAATAATAACAGGCAACAAAGAAAACAGGAGATTGAGGAAAATACTATTTCCAGAACTTTCAGGAATAGCTTTAACATTAACGTTTTTGCTTTCCAATTTTTGTATCAAACCAGGATCACGCGGTGCAAAAGTTGAAACAGTTCTCTGCTCGACAGTTTGTCCTGTTAATTTTTGACCTTGAATGGTCACCGATTTCAGCTCATTATTCTCAACCTTTTGCAAAAATTCAGAATAGGAGACTTCTCCCCCACCAGAACGTTGACTATCTCCATTAAAGAGAGAAAACGATATAATCAAAATCAAGGCAATAACTCCCCAAATGAGGAGAGAGCGGTAATTGGAATTCATATTCAGCCCACTTAATCAAATATAGATTTCAAACAGTTCCCCTTAACATATAACCTTGTCAGTCCCTTGCCAAGGGATGAGAGACGGTTTATTCTCTTTTAGCGTTATTTTTCTTTATCTTTTCACCTCAAGATTAAAAAAAGGTTCCACAACATTCACCAGCGCAGCATCTTCACGTGAGGAAAGCCAATCGAAAGGCGCCATAATTCGCTTGATGATAACATTTTTATGAATAATCGCTTGAGAAATCAACTCAGGAATATCATACCCTTTATCATTTGAAATCATCAGCAACGATTGTAAAGAGGGAAAATGAGGTTTTTCAAGATTAAAATTGCTATTTTTCAATAAGGATTTCAACTGTTCTAAATTTGCAGCTCCAACCTTTATAGCCTCAGATCCATGATTGGTGATTTTATAGCGCCCATCCCATATGAGTGTTTCCTCTGTCCCTACCAGAGCCTCTTTCATATTGCGCCCTTCACGCCACAAAGCAATACCATCTTTGTTATATTCAATTACACAGCCCGCATAAGTAAAACGCTGCTTTTCGGAAGAATGGAGACAGAGTTTTTGAACAAGCATGCTTAATTTTTTTGAGGGGAGCAAATAAAATCCCCCACCCATCAACACGGCAAAAAGCCCAACAACGAAAGGGAAACAAGCATTTTTGTGTAAAAGAGACGCAGGCTTTTTGATGAAACAACGCCCATATTGAACCCTAATATCCAGAGCTAAGATTAAATCAGCAATATTTTGCGCGTGTTGACGCCGCTGTAATGCGGCTTGATTTATTTTTTGAGCAATATCAGCAAGCTTTTGCGAAGAAAGAGATTGGCGCACACGCACGCGTTCAAAATTGCGATCTTCGTTTGTAGGATCATCAATCCACATTTTTCCTTGTATGCTTAAATAATTGCGCAATGTTTGGCGCTTTACACCAAGAAGCGGACGAATCAAACGTATTTTTCTGTGCAACAATGCCTCACGCGGGATACAAGATAAACCACGCTCATAGAGGACTCCATCGTTTTTTTCGGTAATATTTTTTCTCGTTTCTTTGGCATGATCTTCATCACCCATAGCACCAACTTCACCGCGCCATGCACCAGCAAAACCACCCGCAGAAAAACCATCACGCATAACACTAGCATCATCATCCAAAAGCCCCCTCCTTTTTTGGAGACGTTGAGACCGCATTTGATAGGTTTCAACCTGATCATTGAGTGTATGGCCCGTCATAATAAGGGAGGCACCTTGTTTTTGTGCTTCCTGAACTAAGAGATTATAGCGTGCAACACGAGCGCTAGAAGCAATATGCGTCTTTGGTTTTTTGCCTTCCCACCGCACAGTGATATGTTTAATGTGATGGGAACGACAAATTTTCGCAACAGTTTCTGCTTCACGCGCTGATTCTTTACGCAATTGGTGATCAACCGTCACAGCAATGATTTCTAAAGGAGCAGAGAGCGTTTCCAAATACTCTTTGACCAAAAACAGTAAAGCTAAAGAATCACTTCCCCCTGAAACGGCAAGAATCACTCGTCGACACTGAATAAAATCCGATGTTTTAAAGAGATTTCTTGCCAGTCTAACGCACACCGAAAATGACCTCGCTGCTTATTTTAGAGGAGCACAAAACACAGACTCTAACATTTGATGATGTTTTGACTTCTTTGCAAAAAGAGCACAATCCTTTTCATTTTTCTCAAGAGCAACCATACTTCTTGCTAATTTCAGCAAAATCTCAGAGGTATAAAGCTTCTTTTTATCGGCATACCATGCGGACAGATAAACTTGTGCTGCTTCATGATAGCGTTTTTGTCCCAACAAAGATTCAGCCAACCAAAACAAAGCATCATCACTCAAAGGATCTTTTTTGTAACGATTTTGAAAAGTACAAAATCTCTTTTCAGCCTCAACATAGTTGGCAGAACGGATAAAATCATACCCTTCCTTATACAAAGCTTTAGAAGAAGAAAGCGTGTCACTCTGATCTGCTTGAGCCGTTACATCATGCGCTTTTTGTAAATGATCGCCTGTTTCCTTCGCAGTATGATCTTTCACATCTACAACCTTTGTCTGATCACTCGTGCTATGCTCCTGCACTATCTCTTCTTTTACAGTCTGAGATTTTGCATCTAAAGCGGCACTTTCAACGGAACAAGAATAAACAGAAGAGTCTTTTTTATCAAAAAGCCGGTGAAACTGCTGGTTAACAGTCTTCAAATTGTTATGCTCAAGCACCATCCGTATTTTATGCAAAAGTTTATCTAAATCATAATCTTTAAATAAATCCTGCTGGTTCTCTAAAATACTCCCTTGATACACCGAAACACCAGCAGCTTTTTTCACTGCATCCGCAGCTTTATCAGCAGCATCTGAAGCTTTTTCCACCACACCAGAAGCAGCTTTATCAGCAGCATCCGTGGCTTTCTTCACCACATCAGAAGCCTTATCCGCGGCATCTGAAGCTTTTTCCACCACACCAGAAGCAGCTTTATCAGCAGCATCTGTGGCTTTTTCCACCACATCGGAAGCTTTATCCGCGGCATCTGAAGCTTTTTCCACCGCACCAGAAGCAGCCTTATCAGCAGCATCCGTGGCTTTCTTCACCACATCGGAAGCCTTATCAGCGGCATCTGAAGCTTTTTCCACCGCACCAGAAGCAGCTTTATCAGCAGCATCTGTGGCTTTCTTCACCACATCGGAAGCTTTATCAGCGGCGTCAGAAGCTTTTTCCACTACATCGGAAGCAGCTTTATCAGCAGCATCCGTGGCTTTCTTCGCCACATCGGAAGCTTTATCCGCGGCATCTGAAGCTTTTTCCACCACACCGGAAGCAGCTTTATCAGCAGCGTCAGGTGCTTTTTCCACCGCACCGGAAGCAGCCTTATCAGCAGCATCTGTGGCTTTCTTCACCACACCGGAAGCCTTATCAGCGGCATCTGAAGCTTTTTCCACCACATCGGAAGCAGCTTTATCAGCAGCATCTGTGGCTTTCTTCACCGCATCGGAAGCCTTATCAGCAGCGTCAGAAGCTTTTTCCACCACATCGGAAGCAGCTTTATCAGCGGCATCCGTGGCTTTCTTCGCCGCATCGGAAGCCTTATCCGTATCATGTGCTGGATATTCAGAAGCCTTTCGAGCCGCACTTTCAGCAAATGACGTAGAACAAGCTACGAAAACCGCCATATAAAAGATCGTTTTCCAATTGATTTTACGATACATTCTTTTCTCCCCTTAAGAGTTCATTGAATGGTAGAAGCAAACAATTTGCTCATTTAATGACTATTCATATCACTTAGCGTTGTCACAGCACGTCGATTTTGATTCCAACAGGAAATATCATCACACACCGCGACAGGTCTTTCTTTTCCGTAAGAAATTGTTTGAATCCGTTGCGCAGACACACCAAGAGACACGAGATAATTCCGCACAGCAACAGCACGACGTTGTCCAAGTGCTAAGTTATATTCACGTGTTCCTCTCTCATCAGCATGGCCCTCGATCATAATAGAATAATAAGGATAATGAAGCAACCATTCTGCTTGGCGCGTTAAAATACGTTCAGCATCTGCATCTAATGAAGAAGAATCGAGACTAAAAAACACACGATCCCCCACATTAACCGTAAATTCTTGTCCTGAACCTGGTAATACCTGATTTAAACCAGCATCATTCATATAAGCGCCATTCATACCATGAAATGCACCGGTATTTCTTTTGTCACACCCACCCAAACACAGGGAGAAAAGAAAGAGGAGCGCTAAGGAACGAGAGAGAGTATTTTGGGTAGAGTACATAGTCCGTTTTTCCTTTAAAGAAGCGTAAATTCTTAAAAAATATTTTTTAAGAATAACTGTTAATTCCTAATGAAGACGAAATTTTTTTGTTTTTTGTCATCATTTTTCAGTCTCTGCCAATTTTTCTTCCCTCCCCGTTATTTCCCTAACATTTCCATGATAAATTGAGAAATATTGCCCTAATACGTCATAACGCTTACGTTTCCTCTTGATCTTGACGATTTTTTTGCAGCGCGTTCAATTTTGCAAAAACTTTATCAGCATCAAAAGTTTTATGAGCATTATCTTCACTTTCATTTTCCTCTAAAGCAGCGTTTTCCGTCACAGAGGCGGGAAGCAATGACCTATCTTCTTCTGCAGCAACAGGGCGATTTTTTGCCGCACGTTGGAGTTCAAAGTCTAAATCGATTTGCGAACACAAGCCAAGCCCTACAGGATCAAGAGGAGATAAATTGGCACTATTCCAATGGGTTCGAAGGCGTATTTGTTCAATGGTAGCTTTTGTTGTCCCAATCAACCGTGCAATTTGTGCATCTTTCAATTCAGGGTGGTTTGTGACCAACCATAAGATACCATTGGGACGATCTTGACGTCGAGAAAGAGGGATATAGCGTGCTCCTTTACGTTTTTTTTCAGGAATGTGCACCCTTGATTGAGAAATTTTCAAGCGTGCGTTTTGATCCGCCTCCACCCGTGCAATTTCACTGCGCGTCAACTGCCCAGAGTTAATTGGATTGAGACCTTTAATACCATAAGCTGCCTCACCATCGGCAATAGCTTTTACTTCCAAAACATGCAATTTACAAAATTCTGCAATCTGCTCAAAAGAAAGAGCTGTATTATCAACCAACCAAACAGCTGTTGCTTTGGGCATCAAAAGTTGCGTTGCCATTTTTATAAATCCTCTTCTGCGCCTCTTCTATGAGGCAGGTTACCGCCCACTCAAGAGCACTGGAACTTCTTCATTATATGTTCTTATATGTTTGTCTTTTCCACCCACTTTTACAATAAAGCGAGGCATGGAATAAACCACTTTGCCATGAAATTATATTCTGTTATAGCGTGATTTTTGCTCAACGACAAGAGATCTCTCTTGGAATGATCCTCAACGAAGGTGTCTTTACCTTTAGGATGAATTTTCCTATAAAGGATTTATTTGATTATTTCACCTCATGCTGTGGCACATTTACTCTGGTGAGCTGCGTGTTTTATCGCCTTATATTCTAAAAAACACCTCCCCCAGAAAGAAAGCCCTCAAACAGGAAGGAAAACTATGGCAGGCCATTCACAATTTAAAAATATTATGCACCGTAAAGGGCGTCAAGATGCAATGCGCTCGAAAATATTTTCTAAGCTTGCACGCGAAATTACCGTCGCAGCAAAACAAGGTGCTCCTGATCCAGCCATGAATCCACGTTTAAGGCTGGCTGTTCAAAATGCCAAAGCACAGTCAATGCCAAAAGATAATATTGAACGCGCGATTAAAAAAGCGTCAGGAACCGATGTCGAAAATTATGATGAAGTACGCTATGAAGGTTATGGACCAGGCGGTGTTGCCGTTATTGTTGAAGCTTTAACCGATAACCGTAACCGCACCGCTTCAAACGTGCGCGCCGCCTTCACAAAATCAGGCGGAGCTTTAGGCGAAACAGGATCGGTCAGTTTCATGTTTAATCGGATTGGGGAAATAATTTATAAACCAGAAGCAGGAACCGCAGATAACATCATGGATGCCGCCATTGAAGCCGGTGCTGAAGATGTACAATCCGAAGAAACTGGACATCACATTACCTGCGCATTTGAAGATATTGGTGAAGTTTCAAAAACACTTGAAGCAAAACTTGGTGAAGCAGAATCGATTAAAACAATTTGGAAAGCCACCACCCTTGCTCCCATAGATGAAGAAAAAGCTTTATCCGTTTTACGACTGATTTCAACCTTAGAAGAAGATGATGATGTGCAAAATGTTTATGCTAATTTTGATGTCAGCGATGAGATTTTGGCAAAACTGTCCGTATAATTCTCATCATTGAGCTCTCTTTTCACTTATGAGGGACTGAAAAACTATCATCTCACCTTTGTGGTCATAAATATAAAAGCCCCGCGTAAAAAGCGGGGTCAATCATTAATAGCGCCCAAAAAACCACAATCAATCAAGTGCATTAAAAATAGAACCAATGGCCCCCAAAAGCAAATGGAAGAAAAAAGAAAGCATAAAGCAAGTCTCCCCTTTGAACACTCTTGAACGCTTAAACAGTTTTGATGATAAAAGTGAAAACTCTATCATCTCACGGCTTTTTACATATCCCAAAGATGATCCCTCTAGCGCCTCTTTTTATTTTTGTAAGAGTCTCCTTGTTCTCCCATCCCCTGAAGGGATAAAGATGATCTGATCTATAAACTATTGGGATTTTCTTAAAGATGCATTCTTCTTCTCACACATGAAATTTATTTGAAACTGAAAGAAACAATCTTATCACATTGATTTATAAGGGCAGTTTAGCATTATCAACTTGAATTAAAAACCCTTCAATAACGCCCAATTCTCTCATTTAAAATCTGTGTGTATGGTGCATCAATTAAAACACATTCTTCAACAGAAAAAGCCTGTGTGGCGCGTAAAACTTAAAGGAGAAAAATACTCTTTTACGAACTGTTTCAAAGGCTGTAAAGCAGTTATAACATGGGGAGCTTGTATGACTAGTGCTTGCTCTATTGTGCACCACTATCTTTACGCTTATGGCGTAAAAAGGAGGCATCATCACACTATTTTTCAGCGCCCAATGTTACCGACAACCCTTGCATTGAGATGATTCATAAGAGGTATTTTTATTCCTTGTCTTATACAATTTTTATCCACACACTCATCCCGCTCGTGTAATATGCAAGCGAGTGATTTTGATTGATTCAAAATAAACAAATTTGAAATAAGAAAATCTTACAGTATTTAAAAGTTCTTATTTAAGTTAAATAAAGATAAATTATCATTATAAATCAATAAGTTATATTTATCATGAAACCTAAAAAAACTTCTAGAGACTTCAATATTTTTTAAAAACGTGGATCCATCGTCTTGTAAATAGAGCTTATCCACAAAGCTTCCTTATCGTTTGAAGGAAAACACCTTAAGGGGAAGCAAAGAGAACCGGCTTTAAAACAACCTGGTCTTTAAGCAAACCAGATCAGAAAGGAAGTCAAAAAGATCTATAGCGACAGCTTGGAAAATAAAGGCGATCTAGAAACTTTAAAACAGCTCTATTTTTTAAGAAATGTTTTCATCTCAAGAAGATTCGGCTATCGATAAATGACAGCCGATGCTAAATGAAATTTATAAAAGCCACTCACCCCTCTCACAAGTGCATTCTTTTAACTGATTAAAGACCCTTGAGATTGTGTCGCCTCTATAGGTTCTGTGTTTTTATCTTTTTATCAAGCATTTTGTTTTATTGTATATTGAGCAATGGCGACCATGCTGGATCGGAAGCATCATTGGGTGTGGGGAGTTGACGTTCATTGCGTCCTGTAATGTCAATGGTATAGATTTTTGGTCCCATACCGGGGTTTTTACGAAAGAACATCAGCACACGACCATTGGGTGCCCAAGTGGGTCCTTCATTGTGAAAACCAGTGGTTAAAATTCGCTCTCCTTGTCCATCAGGACGCATAACACCGATAGAAAATTGTCCACTTAATTGTTTTGTAAAGGCGATATAGTCACCCCTTGGCGACCAAATGGGTGTCGAATAACTCCCTTCATTTAAAGAAATGCGCTGAATATCACTGCCATCGGCATTCATTTTATAGATTTGCGGCTTTCCGCTACGATCTGAGGAAAAGACAATTTGTGTTCCATCTGGTGAATAAGAAGCGGAGGTATCAATGGCGGAAGTTGTTGTCAACCGTGTCATTGTACGGGTCCGCAAATCCATGGTGTAAAGATTTGCACTTCCATCATTTTGCAATAAACTCATGATAACTTTTTGTCCATCAGAAGAAAAACGCGGAGCAATTGTCATATTATGAAACGTTCCAATCAACTCTCTTTGCCCCATTTCAATTTGTTGTAGATAAACATGAGGGATTTGATTATCCTCATAAGCCATATAGGTGATTTCTTGCCTTTTTGGTGAAAACCGTGGTGTAAGCACCAATTCACTTCCATCAGACATATAAATCAAATTTGCGCCATCTTGATCCATCATGGCTAGACGTTTAATGCGTGCATTTTGGGGCCCTGTTTCATCGATAAAAACAATTCTTGTATCAAAATAGCCACTTTCTCCTGTCATTTCACTGTAGATCTCATCAGCGATCATATGGGCCACACGCCGCCAACGTTCTGTCGCGGTATAAAAACGCCGTCCTTTCAATTGTCGCTGTCCAAAAACATCCCATAGACGAAAATCGACTCTCAAGCGTCCATCAATTTCTCTCATGACTTGCCCCGTCACCAAACCTTGCGCTTTTATTTTTTGCCACGAAACAAAATGCGGTTGTTTATTGGGATTAGAAATTTTTTCAAAAAATTGTTCTTTATCAAGCGGTAAAAAAAGCCCTGATCGTTCAAGATCGGCTGTCACCACAGCCGATATTTTCAATCCAATCGAATCATTGGAGATAAAATCTGTAATCGCAATGGGAATGGGATTAAAATCAGCACTGGAAATTGTTCCTTTCAATTGCGCATAAGTCGATGAGAGACTTGAAAGCCACAAACTGCAAGTGACTATAAACCACCTAAACACCTTATGTCTTATTATAGTCATCATGGAATGTGTCCTTTCGTTAAGCGATTTTTTCTTTATTTATCATCTTATTTCTTGGAGGGGGTCAACATTAAAGTCAAAACCTTGCCCCCAAAGGTCATATTGATCACGGGGGAGATCTACATAAGGTTGGCATGAAAAGACAGCCGCGTACACCTGCCTTATCATAATCGCCTGTTGGCTCTCAAGACCGCTTATGGGATCAATGATAGGATCGCCCACCACCATCCCTTCACGGTCTAAGTAAAAACGCAACCGTACGATGGGACGGTTTTTTAAATCGCCACCAAGCGCCACAAGTTTAAGCTTCTGTTGAATACAACCCCCTGCAATATTGACCAATGTTTGTGCCATTTTTGTGGTATCTTGAATATTTTTTCTTGCCCCCAAAGCTTCTGGTGTATGAGACCGTTTTGCTCCCCCTCCTTGTGAGCGCGCACGATTGAGCAAGTTATTTTCTTCCAGAGCTAAAATATCTTCAATGGTCTTTTTCTCTTGATTTTTCTTGTTAAGCTTTGACGTCTTTTGATTCAAGGAAGAGCCATTGTTCATTGGAAATTCTTCATCAAATTTTGGTTTAAACTGTGGAAGAAGAGGTTTTTCTGGAAGTGCAATTTTGGGCACTTGAGGCACAACCTGCTCTGTTGGTACCTTTTGTACCGTTGGAGCCAATTCTTTTGGCGATATCTTCTCTTCATTTTTGTGCGCAGGCTCAGGCACAATCTTAGACACTTCCTTCAATGCTTCTACGGGGATCTGAGGCGCAAGCTTCGATGTATCTTCTGGTGTTTTTACAGGCATTTCAGGGGCGAGCTTAGGGGCTTCCTGCACTGCTTCGACAGGCATATGAGGGGCGAGCTTGGGCGCTTCTTCCACTGCTTCGACAGGCATCTCAGGGGCGAGCTTGGGCGCTTCCTCCACTGCTTCGACAGGCATCTCAGGGGCAAGCTTAGGCGCTTCCTCCACTGCTTCGACAGGCATTTCAGGGGCAAGCTTAGGGGCTTCCTGCACTGCTTCGACAGGCATATGAGGCGCAAGCTTGGGCGCTTCTTCCACTGCTTCGACAGGCATTTCAGGGGCAAGCTTGGGCGCTTCTTCTACTGCTTTTGAAATCTCTTCTGTTTTTGCTTCTGTTGGTTCCCTACGTTCGGATATTTCCGTTGCGTGCTCACTTGGCGGTGGCGGTGTTGTCTCAACGGGACGCGGCTTTTCCTTTGGTTGAAAAGGTGCAAGACTATCTCGTTGTCCTTCTCCAATATGGCGAGCATCTTCTATCTCTTGGGGGGCAGTGGTTGGTTTAACGGCAGGAATTGCATGGAGTGGCGCTTCCACGGCGCCTTGTTGGGAGGAAAACTCTTCGCTCAAAGGTGCAAGAGTAATGGGAATTGCTTCCAAGGGTTGTGGTAAAGAAACAGAATTTGTAAATTGAACAACACCCCAACTGATCAAAATAACATGGACCACAAGGGATAAAGCCAAGCCTCGTTTCATACTATGATAGGAGTCTTTATTCATTCTTTATGCCTTAATTAATACCTTGTATTTTTTCACTTTTAATCACGCTACAATCTTTTAAAAACATTTTAAAAGTAATCAGTTATGGTCAATTTTATTATTTGTTATTTATTGTGCTAGACTTGCTAGCGCAACTTGAGAAAACCCTGCCTTTTGAATATCTGCGAGCAATTTTAAGACTTGTTGATATTCAACAGTTTTAGCAACCCGCACAAAAACCCGTTGATCTTTTTGTGTAGGATCCGCTTCCAGAAGAGCTTTAAGCTGTGCAATCAACGCTTGTGAACTATCATAATAATCTTGATGAATGGCAAAGCGCCCTTGTGCATCCAGTGAAACCGTAAGGGGTGTTTTTTGCGCGCGGACGGGTCCTGCTTGACTGCGTGGCAAATCTAAGGGGACACCGTTCACCAAAAGGGGCGCAGAGACCATAAAAATAATAAGCAACACCAACATCACATCCACAAAAGGGGTAACATTAATCTCACTCATCAATTGGCTTCGTGAATGATGCCGCCTTCGTGTATTTTTTCGAGAAGAAGAAGCAACAGAAATTCCCATGGGACAAGCTCCTTTTTATAAAGGGGAAGATGCTGTGCGTGTTTCATCAATACGCCGCGAGACAATTGTTGAAAATTCATCAGCAAAATTTTCGATTTGTGCAATGATATGCGCACTTTCATGAGTCAACTTATTGTAGGCAATAACAGCTGGAATGGCTGCAAACAAACCAATAGCCGTTGCCAAAAGTGCTTCTGCAATTCCTGGTGCGACAATGGCAAGAGAGGTATTTTGAGAAGCAGAAATGGAAAGAAAAGACTCCATAATACCAATCACTGTTCCAAAAAGTCCGATAAAGGGTCCTGCAGACCCTAGTGTTGCAAGAAAACCTAACTTTGATTCTATTTTTTCACTTTCACGTCCCAGTGTTAGATCCATCGCCTTATCAATTCTGCTCTGCAAACTGATCGAAGTATGGGTTCCTTTTTCAAGAGATTTTTTCCATTCAGCCATTGCAGCCATAAAAACAGCAGATATGCTATTGGTACGTTGGCTTTTACAGGCGACATAAAGATCTTCTAGCGCTTTGCCTGACCAAAAAGTCCGTTCAAATTTCTTGATTTCACGCCGTATTCTCCGGTAGGTAAAAATTTTATCAAAAATAATGGCCCAACTCCAAACGGAAGCAAGCAGCAACCCAACCATAACAACTTTAACGACGAGACTTGCTTGCATAAACAAATGCAAAATTCCCATTGTTTCCGGATTCATTAGTTCACCATGCGGCATAATTTTTGTCCCTCTAAATGAAAGGTGCACTTCTTAAAATTCTATAAAGCAGATTGTTTTATAGTTTCTAAATTTAAGTAAAAAACCTTAGTTTCACATAAATTCATGCACTAAAACAAGACCTGTTTCTTAAATTTCTTTAAAAAGTGATCATCAGAGACATTTCTCAAGACACCGCCCCCTCTTTCACAAAGGCATTAACGACAAGATAACCATAAAGCTTCCTCCTTCATCAATATTTATGAAGGATACAACCCAATCCCCCGTTTATGAAAAGAACGCTCAACCATCTTGACTTGTCCCCCCTCACCTCAAAAGACGAGGTTTCTACCCCACACCGGTCTCATGTGAACAGTCCAACTTCTCTTAGCGGCTTCCCACAGCTGCGCCCCCATGCACTCCACTTGCATAAGGCTCTAGGGGCAAACCCTGCCCCAAATATTCTTAATCTCTCCCCCCTTCAAAGAAGGTTGCCCCAATCCCATTTCTAAAGCCCCCACAATCTCAAAACTTCCTTTAATTTTTACAGATTCACACCTTTACGCTTTTCCATCTTGATAGAAATCAGCAAACAAAACTATCCCCACACCACTTTACAAACAATAATCTACGCCAGCTTTCCTTAAAGGGAATTCTCTCTCATTGACTTCAGATCCCCGCCTCTCAAACAGCACTATTTTACCGTATCATAGCATAGCCACTGCTTTAATTTATCTTGCCAATCTCTTGAAAGCACTTTATCACTTAAAAGATATTTTGATCGTCTACACACCGACCAAGAGGGTTAGTAAAGCCCTAACCACGAGCGTATAATTATGCCTACTCTTGTGGGTGTCTCTCGGATTCCGGGAGTTTTTGCCATGTCCAAGTGTTTCTTACGCACTAAAAGCAAAAAAGCTGACTCGGATTCAGTCCTTTATTACTCCCGGAATACTAATGCGAGGGCACTCGCACGAGGTGGGGGAAGCCAAACCAGAAGTTTTCAGGAACACATTCCCATTAGCAAAAAAATTCGCTTTAAGAGCCTTCTTCATTTTTATTGCCAATCTTCTGAAATGGCTTTAGGGATTAAAAGGTGTTTTAATCGCATACTCGATAATCAAAAGAGCTCTGAAAAATCTAAGCTTTAACGTAAAAATAAACCCGCTTTTCGAGTATGTGGAATTCCGGGAGCTTTTGCACTGTCCAGGTGTGTCTTACGCACTAAAAGCAAAAGGCTGACTGAACTCAGTACTTTTAACTCCCGGAATACTAATGCGAGGGCGCTCGCACGAGGTGGGGAACTTAACATGCAAACCAAAAATTCACATTTTAATGATATTTCTTATCAAGCAAAAGAATTCGTCATAGAAGAATGTCAATGAGGCTTTCTCAAAGCAGCAAGCGAAACATTCAAACCACGCTTCACACCGTAAAAAAGGTCTATCAATACGCTAGATTTCTTTAAAGGGAATTCTCTCTCGTTGACTTCAGATCCCCGCCTCTCAAACAGCGCTATTTTACAGTATCATAGTATAGCCAATGCTTTAATTGGTCTTGCCAATCTCTTGAAAGTACTTTATCACTTAAAAGATATTTTGATCGTCTACGCACCGATCAAGAGGGTTAGTAAAGCCCTAAACCCTAGCGTATAAATAAACTCACTGTTGTGGGTGTCCCGGGATTCCGGGAGTTTTTGCTATGTCCAGGTGCCAAAAGCACTAAAAGCAAAAAAGCTGACTAGGGTTCAGTCCTTTACTACTCCCGGAATACCAACGCGAGGGCGCTCGCAACCGGCGGGAGGGAAAAATGCAAACCAAAAATTCACATTTTAACGATGTTTCTATTGGCAAAAGAATTCGTCATAGAAGAATATCGATGAAGCTTTCTCAAAAGGAATTAGGAAGCCATTTAGGTGTCAGTTTCCAACAAATCCAAAAATACGAAAAAGGGTTAAACCGTGTAAGCGCAGGACGTTTGCTAGAAATTGCCAAGCTACTGAAGGTTCCAATGAGCTTTTTTTATGCGGATATTTCAAAAGAAGACATTCCAGAAAATCTCTCACACAATGATCAAGAAATCTATAGCGAAAAAGAACACACCCTTTTGAAAACTTTTAGAGAACTCCACCCTAAAAAACAAAAGGCAATTTGGTGGTTAATTTCCGATTAGGCAAAACACACACAAAGCTCCAATCCTTTTTAGAGATCCACACCTTTACGCTTTTCTATCTTGAAAGAAAGCAGCAAACGAAACATTCAAACCACGCTTCACGCCGTAAAAAAAAAGGTCTATCGACACGCCGGCTTCTGATGCTAGCGGATTGTTCAACTGATTATTTCATAAGAGTATCACTCTCTCTCAAAAAAAGTGTTCTCCAGCCTACCCTAAAATATTCCCCCCACTTTCACCCCCCTTACATTTACATTGCCCAACAATCACCGCCAAAAGAGCAGTGTTTTACGACATAATAGGATAAGCATTCCTAGCTCAAAATTTGCGATCAATCTTGGCACTTAAAAAGCTTTATAAAAGGCATTTTATGCCTTTCTCAATCCTTTTTATCTCCCCCATCAATCCTGCGTGTGACAAAAAAACATGACATGCAAGAAAATGATTTTGATGAATTCACAAAAGAGCTTGAAATGATAAAATCTTATCAACACCCATGGGCTCTCATTTAAATTGAATAACCCTATCTTCTCATTATCAATCAAACTGTTGTATATTCAATATCCAAGAGTTTTAACCAAGCATTTTTGCAAACAGCTCTTTGGGTAAACGTCGTGGTTTTGCTTCCTTATTAATCAAAGCAATTTCAACTTTTGCTGTAACCAACGTGGTTGCCTCATGCACAATAGATTGCTCCATAAAAAAACGTGCTCCTTGGATATGATTAACACGCGTTTTAACAACCAAAAGATGATCAATTTGGGCTGGTCGTAAAAAACTAATTTCCATATGACGCACAACAAAAAACAGTTTTTCCCCTTCAGTCCCTGCAGCTAACATTTTATTATTAAAACCGGTATCCCGTAAAAACTCTGAACGTCCCCGTTCAAAAAATTCCAGATAACGCGCATGATAAACCACACCGGAAAAATCTGTATCAGCTACATAAACGCGCACCTGAAAATTATGAAAAGCATTTTTATGATTGCTCTTGAAAGGCGTTATTTCTGTCATTAACTTCATGTCCCGTAAAATCATTTAAGATAGCAAATTGTTTATCAATCAAAAGATTGAACACACTTTTGTGTTGAAGTTGTGAAAAGAAAAAACACAAAATCCTCCATCGTTCTAAAGCTGTGCGGTCAAAAACAAGGACCAGAAGCGTTCTTCCTGTCCTTAGTAAGAGCTTGCGATAAATCATCCGCACAGTTTTTTTTAAAAGATGCCTCACTCATCTTCCTCATCCCATAAAGTTGCCTGAAGTGATGCATTATCTTGGGCATCAGAAAGTTGAGTACGCTTTTGTATAGATGTTGGAGCAGGTGCCGCAAGTCCTAAATGGCTCCATGCCTTTTCGGTCAGAATGCGTCCACGAGCCGTTCTTTGAATAAAACCTTGTTGGAGAAGATAGGGCTCAACAATATCTTCAATAGCATCACGGGGCTCTGATAAAGCAGCCGCAATAGTTTCAATGCCCACCGGTCCCCCAAGAAAAGTTTCCGCAATCAGCAGCAAATAACGCCGGTCAAGCGGATCAAGCCCAAGATGATCGACCTCAAGGCGCGAAAGCGCTTCATCAGCAATTTTTCGATCAATTTGTTGTGCTCGTTTTACCAAAGCAAAATCACAAACGCGCCGTAAAAGCCGTCCGGCGATGCGCGGGGTTCCACGTGCTCGACGCGCAATTTCATGGGCGCCATCATCACTGATCTTGACGGCAAAAAGCCGCGCATTACGCTGCACAATATATTCCAATTCCTCTATCGTATAAAAATTAAGACGAATAGGGATACCAAAACGATCTCTAAGTGGTGTCGTTAAAAGCCCCAACCGTGTGGTTGCCGCCACCAAAGTAAATTTAGCCAGATCAATTTTAACCGAGCGTGCCGCCGGCCCCTCCCCAATGATCAAATCAAGTTGATAATCTTCCATAGCTGGATAAAGAATTTCCTCAATCGCTGGATTTAAGCGATGAATTTCATCAATAAACAAGACATCGCGTTCTTCCAAATTGGTCAAGAGAGCGGCTAAATCTCCTGCTTTAGCAATGACCGGTCCTGAAGTAGAGCGAAAATTAACACCCAATTCCTTTGCCATAATCTGTGAAAGCGTTGTTTTTCCCAGTCCCGGTGGTCCTACAAACAAAACATGATCCAGCGCTTCTTGCCGGGTTTTTGCAGCTTCAATAAATATTTTTAAATTAGCCCGCGCCGCTTCTTGACCAATAAAATCATCAAGAACTTGTGGTCTTAAAGAACGATCTGGATCGTTGGGAAGGGGTGCTGCCCCTAAAAGGCGTTGATCTTCATCTGTATGCATTGTTACCTTAATTTCAAGTAGGAGAAGAGAGCAATTTAAGACTATGGCGGATCAAGAGAGCAGAAGAAACTGTTTCCCCCTCAAGAGCGTTCATCGCAAGAGCAAGAGCACGGGCTGCTTGCTCACGTTCAAAGCCTAGCTTCATCAAAGCGGAAAGCGCATCCTGCGCAGGTTGATTACTCGTCTCATGCTGCGGAAGCGAAACCGTCTTAACTGCTTGTTCAAAGGGAAGCGTTTTACTTTTTAACTCACCCACAATTCTTTCACTGACTTTTTTACCAACGCCCGGTGCTCGACTAATCATCGCCCCATCGTTTAAAGCAATGGCTTGTGCAAGTTCATCTGGCGATAAAGTGCCCAAGATTGCCAAAGCAACCTTAGCCCCGACCCCTGGAACATTTTGGAGCATACAAAACCACTCCTGTTCGGCTCTTGTTGCAAAACCAAAAAGGCGGATTGCCTCTTCCCGAACATGCGTTTCAATAAAGAGACTTAACGCCTCCCCAACAGAAGGCAAAGAAGGACGCAACCGATTTGAGATAAAAACAACATACCCCACACCATGAACATCAAGAATGATATAATCTTCAAAGATATGTTCAAGCGTACCCTTTAATTTGCCAATCATATCGCCACCCTTGCCTGATAAGATTGATCAATCCTCTTACGATGCATGCTATGACAAAGAGCAAGAGCAAGGGCATCAGCGGCATCATTGCTATCAAATTCAGCCCGTGGGAGTAAAACTTTTACCATCATATGAATTTGTTCTTTCGCCCCATGTCCAACACCAATAACTGATTTTTTCACCTTATTGGGTGCATATTCAAAAACAGGACACTTTGCCTGCGCAGGAACCAACAGCGCAATCGCACGTGCTTGCCCAAGTTTTAGCGTTGCTGTCGCATCTTTGTTAACAAACACATGTTCCACCGCAGCTTCATGAGGCATAAATTGATGCACAACCTCTGAAAGACCTTTATGGATCTGACAGAGTCTGGAAGCTAGATCACACTTTACATCGGAAGAAACTGTCCCTGCAGCAACAAACTGAAGACGATTACCCGCAAGATCGATAACACCCCATCCAGTATACCGTAGTCCGGGATCAATGCCTATAATACGAATCGTCTCTGCCATAAACGCTAGTTTATACACTTTTCCCCCTTTTGAATAAAGGCTCGCCCACAAAGAAAACAGCAGCAAAACATAAAACCCGTAAAAAGAGGGATATGTGTCATAATTTATGCCATATAACACATAAATAAACAGCAGCTTTATAAGACATCACCCCCCTCACACCTAATAAGCAAAAGATAAAGTATAAAAATGCCCCTTCTATCACCTCTCCCCCTTCTATCTCATCTACAATGTCATAATGACTAAACCATCCCAAGCAAGCACAGGGAGAATCCATACATTCATAAGGATAAAAATTCTCCTCTCTGGATAGTATATACGCCACCGAGACTTTTTTCGTTATACCGCCCAAAGGCTGTTTTGAGCAATTCAATTTGTTTTGCCAGCAGATTTTCATCTTCTAAAGTACTAGAAGCCGCCGCTTGCCCACCCTGCGCGCATAGATTTTATACGTGCTTCCAAACGAGAGTGAATAAGCAACAAATTGGCGGAAAATTTCTGGAAGTTCGTTCCAATGAGGGGGATCAAATTCTAATGTTGAGATCTGAAGGGAAACTTTGACGATTTCTTTTTTTTTATTTGCTCTGATGACATTTCCCCTTAGACAAAAGCCACACATCCTCTAAGAACGCCCAAAGGCTGTTTTAAGTAATTCGATTTGTTTCCCTACTGGATTTTCATCTTCTAAAGTATTGGAAGCCGCCGCTTCCCAGCCTGCGCGCATATACTTTATGCGTGCTTCCAAACGCAGTGAATGAGCAACAAATTGGCGGAAAATTTCTGGAAGTTCGTTCCAATGGGGGGTTTCAAATTCTAATGAGGGGGTCTGAAGGGAAACTTTGACGATTTCTTTTTTTATTTGCTCTGATGACATTTCCCCTTCACGCTCTGCCCGAAGAAGAAGCAGTTGAGAGGCAATTTGCATCAGTCGTGTACTTAAATACATTGCCTCTTTTGCATAGAGTGCAGAAATTTCTGCTGAAAGGGAACGCGCGACAACTTTCCCTTCTGAATCGATATAGGCTGCTGTTTTTTCAATCAGCGCCATCGTCTCTTCATAGAGACGATTAAAAGCATTTTCAAAAGCATTATGCTCAATCATGATAATAGGTTCATCATAAGGACGTTTATGTACGCTCACGCTTTTATACTCCAAGGATCAGCACAAAACCACACCGCTCAATCTTACATCACTCAACGAACAGAGTCTTAAAAAGTTTCTTTTGTTACTGTATAGAATGCTTTTTTTTAAAATGACTACCTCTTTTAATTTTTTTGTGCAATGCACTTTTTATACTAAGGTTAACGCAGCCGCACAAGGACCATGGGACCGCGTTTTTCTTATAAACGGATCAGTCTCTTTGAAAAAGCCCCCTGCAAAGAGCGCCGTTTTTCATAATAATAGGCAACTCCAAATTGCAGAGCAATACCTGTTATCATTAAGAGGCTATCGGAAAAAAACGTTCCTGTCATCACTGTTTTGATAATTTGTCCAAACATGGCAAAAATAGTTCCTGTTACAAAGACGGGTAAACTATGTTTTCCTAAGATTGCTAAAGGATGTTTTTCTGAAACAGAAAACCATTTATTGATGCACGGCAACGAAAGAATAAGAAAGGATAATGCAAGAACATGGAGCAACCGCGGCAAGCTTAAAAAAGTTTTATTAAAGTTGAGTAATGGGGAAGACCAACCCAACCAACCCAAAACGCCCCACCAATTTAAGCGAACCCATAACAGTGCCACCAAGAGATAGCCTGCCGCACAAACCACCCAAAAGGACTTAAAAGCGATTGTTTTTCCTTGTTTAAGCGCTAAAGTGCTGGTCAAGCCTATAACAAACAATAATTGCCAAGACAAAGGGTTCAAAAACCATTTTCCCTTTATAGGATAAGAAGGGGGGGCAATTTTATACAGTCCGCAGATAAGATAAAGTATAAATGAGCCCAAAAGAAGCCACTTTGTTTGTTTACGCCCTACATATAAAATAAAAGGCGCAAAAAACATCAAAACCATATAAAGCGGCAGAATATTATTATAGCCTAATTGATGTCCCAAGCTTAAGCTATGCAAAAATGCTGTAAGCGGCTGTGTAACAAAGAGCCCCATATTGTTCATCGTTAACAGTTTTTCTGTTCTCCATAAGAAAAAGGCTCCTAAAAACAGGCTTAATGTGACAAAAGTGGTTAAAAGATATGCGCCATAAAGCTGCAAAGCCCTGTACCAAAGTTTACGCACAATAAAGGAAAAAGACTTATTCTGTAACCGCGCATGAAAGCTTAAACCTAGCGAAACGCCTGAAAGCAAAACAAAAACTTCTGCAGAATCAGAAAAGCCAAAATTTCTATGAGTTATATGTTCATAGAGCGTTCCGGGAATATGGTTGATAAAAATCGTCAATAAGGCTAAAGAACGAAAAACATCAATGCGTGTATCACGACGAAAAGGCTGCGTCTTATGATCAACAACGGCTTGGTATTTCATAAAAATGGACTCCCACGCGTCACAAAACTTTGAAGTCGCATAAAAATGGTGATTACCTTTATCGCAAACAAGCATGAAAAGAATGAAACTTTAGCTTTTAAGAGTCAAGTTTCTTTTTAAGTATTTATTTTTAAAAGGCAAAAGAACTAAAATAACCATACATATATCACAATAAAAAGGCGACATCTTATGCTTAAAAATACGCTCATATATCATCAATGGCTTCCCATAAGTTACAAAGCTTTTAAATCACATAAAAAGGGAGTTGGGATCATCGCAAACAAGGGAGGATGAAACTTTAACTTTTAAGTATTATTTTTTAAGAGATATTTTTTGAAGAGACTGGGATATGGCATGACACAACGAAAAAATAAACCGATTGACTCTCCTCTTGTTCCTCAATTGGTTTTAACCCTTGATGTTCGGCGCAATATTCCTCACAGTTTTTTGCGTCCCATTTTGCAAACAAAATCTTTTGCCTGTGTCATCCTTTACGATTCTGAACGGCAAAAAGATGATGGCTCTTTTTTACAAAAACAAGCTCAAACTTACGCAGAAGATATTCAAAACAATGACGCTGCTCTTCTTATCGCTGGTGACAGCCGCATTGCTGGACGCATAAAGGCTGATGGATTGCACATAGAAGATGATCTTAATGCTCTTGAAAGCTTTAAAAACCAGCAAAAGGAACAAAAAATCATCGGCTTTGGCAATCTACGCAATCGCCATAGTGCTATGCTTGCCGCAGAAACAGGGGTTGATTATCTTCTCTTTGGCAAATTAGGGGCTGATAAAAAACCCCAAGCGCACCCTCGCAATCTTCAGTTAGCCACATGGTGGGCAGAGATTATGGAAACTCCCGCCATTATTCAAGCAGGCAGCGACTTTGCAAATTTTGATGAATCCTTAAAGACGGGCTGTGAATTCATTGCGGTGGAAGAAGTTATTTTAGGGAACGACACCCCCTTGCCTTTGCTTCAACTTTGCCAAGAAAAATGTAAAAACGCCCCCTTGTAAAGCGCCTCCTTTTACAACTTTTCTTGTAAAGGAAAAAGCCCCCAGATTAAAGCATACTCAAAACACGCGCCCCACCCCGCCACACCTTACAGACATACACATCCTGTAGACACAAAATTACCCCCCCACCCTTCTTCAAACAGCAAGTGATTGCGCAGGTTTTGATGAAGAAACCGCTTGTGAATTCAGCATCGTAGAAAAAATCATTTTAGCCCTCTCAACAAACACGGGGCCTAATGTCATGATTTTGGGACTCGTTCCAGAAAGGTTGAGAGGCTATTCTCGCTCTCATTCAAAAAACAAATTTTATAAGTCAAAAAACTATTTTTATTTGCCAATTTTCTGAAATTACTTTACACATTAAAAGGTGTTTTGGTCGCATACGCGGGCGACCAATAGGGATTAAAAAAACTAAGACCCGATACATAAAAACAAATCCACTTTGCAGGTATCCCAGAATTCCGGGAGATTTTGCCATGTCCAGGTGCTCTTTAGCACTAAAAGCAAAATGCTGATTTGGACTCAGTGTTTTTAACTCCCGGAATACGCATAAGAGGCGCTCGCAACCGGTGGGGACAATGCAATCTAACCTCATGTGATAGTGCACACCACATTCTCGATAAAGCGATATGCACTGTTCAAAGCCATACTCCCTCTATATGAATGCTTTTATTACTTTCACGCAAAACACATCGCCTCTCATTAAAAAAGCGGTTTCTTATTGCCAATTTTCTAAAATTACTTTACACATTAAAAAGTGTTTTGGTCGCCTACGCAACGACCAATAGGGATTCAAAAACCCGAAAACCTAAACATGAATTTGCCCCACTGATGTGGGTATCCCGGAATTCCGGGAGTTTTTGCCATGTCCAGGTGCTCGACCGCACTAAAAGCAAAAAAGCTGATTTAGGTTCAGTATTTTTGACTCCCGGAATACTTATGCGAGGGCGCTCGCAACCGGCGGGAGGAAAAATGCAATCTCAAAATCTTAATATTGATCTTTTGGTTGGCAAAAAAATTCGTTTGAGACGAAAATTACTTAAAATGTCTCAAACAACTTTAGGAAACGCTTTAGGCATCAGTTTCCAACAAATTCAAAAATACGAAAACGGCTTAAATCGTGTAAGTGCGGGGCGTTTAATGGAAATTTCCGATATTTTGAATGTTCCGATTTCCTTTTTTTATGCGGATATCATGCCAAAACGACAACCCCACCATGATGAAACGATCTCCAGTAGAGAAGAATACCTACTGCTTAAAAGATTTAGAACGCTCACTTCAATAAAACAAAGAGCCATTTTACAATTACTCTCTGAACCCAATGAAAACTTTTAATATCACGTGAGTACGACAAGCTCTATTCATCAGACGTTATCTGTAGAACATCTCCCTCTTCAATATGGACGCTTTTTCATTGTACCAAACCACACACTCTTTCATAAAATAAAACAATCTTCATTTTTATTGCTAATCTGCTGAAATGATTTTATGACTGAAAAGGTATTTTTGATCGTATACGCAACAATCAACGGGGATTAAAAACCCTAAGACCCGATACATGAAAACAAATCCACTTTGCAGATATCCTAGAATTCCGGGAGATTTTGCTATGTCCAGGTGCTCGACCGCACTAAAAGCAAAAAAGCTGAGTCAAGTCAGTGTTTTTGACTCCCGGAATACGCATAAGAGGCGCTCACAACCGGCGGGAGGAAAAATGCAATCTCAAAATCTTAATATTGATCTTTTGGTCGGCAAAAAAATTCGTTTGAGACGAAAAATACTTAAAATGTCTCAAACAACTTTAGGAAACGCTTTAGGCGTCAGTTTCCAACAAATTCAAAAATACGAAAACGGCTTAAATCGTGTAAGTGCGGGACGTTTAATGGAAATTTCTGATATCCTTAATGTTCCGATTTCCTTTTTTTATGCGGATATCACGCCAAAACGACAGCCCCACCATGATGAAGCGATCTCCAGTAGAGAAGAATACCTACTGCTTAAAAGATTTAGAACGCTCACTTCAATAAAACAAAGAGCCATTTTACAATTACTCTCTGAACCCAATGAAAGCTTTTAATATCACGTGAATATGACAAGCTCTGTTCACCCTACAAGCTCTATGCATTTGCATACATCACACATTCCTATCCCCTCAAAGAGCAGCGCTTGAAAATTTATTGGCTCAATCTGCAGGAGCACCCCATGCAATCATTGTACTTTGTCTATTAAGCATAAGCTTTAAATATTATGAAAGATGATGGCAGTTTTTTAAACAATGTCTAAATATTGATAATATAAATACTTGCTGATATGCCAATATATGCTAGTACAATAATAGAAAAGGTGCTTTTCTTCTCTTATGAAAGAACTTCCTAAAGAGAAAACGAGTCAGAAAAAAGGAAAATGATAGAGGGGGGGAATGAAGATGTTAAAATATTTATTTCTGTTACAACTTTTGTTAGTGGCTGGTTGTGCATCTTCGGGGAACTATGTATCGAATTATGTTGATGAAAATCTTGTGGAGAAGGATATAGAGATAAGATTAATCAAAAAAGATCTTGCTAACGGTATCAAAAGATCTTTATCATTAAATCCAACCACACTTCCCCTCTTATAAAGTGATACAATAGACAGCTTTACGCCTTTATTTATTCGATCTGTTGCGGCAAACGGGATGGAATGTGATTTATACAGATCAATCCCAAAAGCAGCAAAACATGGGTGTGGGTTTGTTTTACACACGAACACCAAAGAAGGATGGACGTATAGTTTCTGTGCGTCAGGATGATTGGTCTGAAGAACAAAGTTATTATCTACGTATTTATCGGAATAAATAAACCCGCTCTTTGAATATGGACATTTTCTCTATTTCAAACATAAAGACTTAAAATTTTTTGCAAAAGATAAAGAGATTTGCACCTCATTTTAACGGCTCTAACAAGTGCTCAGACACGCTCTCTTTTTCTCAACATTTCGCATTTTTCATAAGCAATTCTAAGCAATTCATTGCGTATTTTAAAAGGAGCCTCATGGTAGACGTTTTTTTATTTTAGGATGATGCATATTGATAAGAGAAGGTCACCTCTCTTAGTCATTCTTTCATTATCGTTGTTTAAAGTTGTTTAAAATAGTACTGTTTAAAACAGTCTGGTTCTTATCAATGTTTATGCTATCTTTATAAAGGGGTCTAAAAAATCTCCCTTAACTGAAATGAAAAATAAGAAAGCCATGGGATTGTTGATACCGCTTGTAATGATGAACAAAAAATGTGAAAATTCTGATCGATAATGAGGAGGAGATATCGATGATCAAGAGAGGTGTTAAATTGCTTGTCCTAGGAATGGTAGGGCTTACAAGTTCTGTTGTAAATTCTGCTAGCAACACTGATGAAGCGGCAAATTTTGAACACTCTTTCAATACGATTCAAGAATCTTCCCCCCCAGAAGAACCTTTTCACCCCTTAAAAGCTGGAGACTATGACAAAGCCTATGACTATTACATTCAAGGCTATTATTTAAAAGCTTTTCAAGAAGCGCTTCGACGTGCTGAAAAAAATGATCCTTTTGCACAAACGCTTCTTGCCCGAATTTATATGGAAGGATGTGCTGTTCCTGTTGACGGGGCGCGGGCTGCTTTATGGTTTGAACGCGCTGCAAAACAAGGGGAGCCCCAAGCGCAACTTCGCTATGGGCTTATGTTATTTGATGGTAATTTTGTAAAACGAAATCAAGAGCTTGGTGCACAATATATTCGAAAAGCTGTCAAGGCAGGTGTTAAGGAAGCTTATTTTTATTATGGACAACTGCTTCTTTATAAAGCCTCCCAGGAAAAACAAAATCTTCCCGGCGTTTCTTCTTCAAGCCGTGAAAATGAAGCCATCGAGCAAGCTTTAAAATGGCACTTAAAAGGGGCTGCTCTTGGGGATGCTGAAGCGGCTTTTGCAGCGGCAAAAATTCTTTCTTTAGGCACATTAAATCAACCAAAGGATGATCGTAATGCCCGCAAGCTCATGGAAGTTGCGGCTCAAAACAACCATTTAACAGCTCAACTTCATTTAGCACAATGGCTGATAGAAGGCCGTGGAGGTGCAAAGGATTTTGATCGTGCTTTTCATTTGCTGCTTCACAATGCCAATAACATGGTCGCCCCCGCCCAAATTTCTCTTGCAAGACTTTATCGAGACGGCATTGGAACAAAAGGCGATATAATCATGGCAGCAGCATGGTATATGCTTGCGAAAGAAGCAAAAATGCAAGCCCCTGATCTTGAAAAAATGCTCCAAGGTATGGACAACAAACAACAAGAAAAGGCGCGCAAAGAAGCAATAAAGCTCCTTCCTGTTTTTTAAAACGCCCTGTATCATTTGCTGAACACTATCCAATGTACAAAATCCAATGTGCAAAATAAGCTATCCGCTTGTAAAATATTGTTCTCAAAATATGAAAAGATCAGAGGATAAAAAGAGCACTGCCTTCTTTGTCTATAAATGAAAAACACAGCGCCTCTCGTTTAAAAAGCTATTTTTTATTGTAAATTTCCTGAAATTACTTTACACATCAAAAGGTATTTTAGCCGCATACGCGGGCGACTAATAGGGCTTTAAAAACCCGAAAACTCAAACATGAATTTGTCCCGCTTTGTGGGTATCTTGGAATTCCGGGAGATTTTGCTATGTCCAGGTGCCTCTTACGCACTAAAAGCAAAATGCTGATTTGAGTTCAGTGTTTTTAGACTCCCGGAATACGCATAAGAGGCGCTCGCACTAGGCAGGGGAAAATGCAAGCTAACCTCATGTGATAGTGCACACCACACTCTCTATAAAACAATACGCGCTGTTCAAAGCCATACTCCCTCGATATAGAGGCTTTATATTACTTTCATGCAAAACATAGCGCTTCTTATTCAAAAAACTGTTTTTTATTGCCAATCTGCTGAAATTACTTTATGAATTAAAAGGTGTTTTGGTCGCCTACGCAACGACCAAGAGGGCCTTGAAAACCCGAAACCTACGCGTAAATCTGCCCCACTTTGTGGGTATCCCGGAATTCCGGGAGTTTTTGCTATGTCCAGGTGCTCGACCGCACTAAAAGCAAAAAAGGCTGATTAGGTTTCAGTATTTTCAAGCTCCCGGAATACTTATGCGAGGGCGCTCGCAACCGGAGGGGGCAAATGCAATCCCAAAATCTTAATATTGATCTTTTGGTCGGCAAAAAAATTCGCTTAAGACGAAAATTACTTAAAATGTCTCAAACAACTTTAGGAAACGCTTTAGGGGTCAGTTTCCAACAAATTCAAAAATATGAAAACGGCTTAAATCGCGTGAGTGCGGGGCGTTTAATGCAAATTTCCGATATTTTGAATGTTCCGATTTCCTTTTTTTATGCCGATATCATCACAAAACAACACCCCCCATACCACCATGATGAAGTCATCTCGAACACTGAAGAATACCTGCTGCTCAAAAGATTTAGAACGCTCACCTCGATAAAACAAAAAGCCATTCTACAGCTCATGATGGATGAGAATGCAAGCTAACCACGCAATAGTGCACACTACGCTCTCGATAACGCGATACGCACTGTTCAAAGCCATACACTCCCTCGATATGGATGCTTTATATTACTTTCACGCAAAAAACACCGCTTCTTATGCAAAAAACTGTTTTTTATTGCCAATCTGCTGAAATTACTTTACACATTAAAAAGTGTTTTGGTCGCATACGCAGGCGACCAATAGGGCTCTAAAACCCCGAAACCTCGATCATAAAAATAAACCCACTTTGTGGGTATCCCGGAATTCCGGGAGTTTTTGCTATGTCCAGGTGCGTTTTCGCACTAAAAGCAAAAAAGCTGATTCGAGGTCAGTGTTTTAGACTCCCGGAATACTTATGCGAGGGCGCTCGCAACCGGAGGGGGCAAATGCAATCCCAAAATCTTAATATTGATCTTTTGGTCGGCAAAAAAATTCGTTTAAGACGAAAATTACTCAAAATGTCTCAAAAAACCTTAGGGGATGCTTTAGGGGTCAGTTTCCAACAAATTCAAAAATATGAAAACGGCTTAAATCGTGTAAGCGCGGGACGTTTAATGGAAATTTCCGATATTTTGAATGTTCCGATTTCCTTTTTTTATGCCGATATCATCACAAAACAACATCCTCCACATCATCACGATGAAGTCATCTCGAGCACTGAAGAATATCTGCTGCTCAAAAGATTTAGAACGCTCACCTCGATAAAACAAAAAGCCATTCTACAGCTCATGATGGATGAGAATGCAAGCTAACATCACGCAATAGCACACCACATTCTCTATAAAACAATACGCGCCTATAAGGTGCTACACGCTCTTTTCTTACCTCATACACCTTTAAAGGACACAAAGCCCTTTCCCGATCCAATTTCTCAGCAATCCGGCTTCTCAGAACGAAACTCCGCTTTCCGTTTCATGGGATTGATTTCACAAGATTATTCGTACAAGTTTCCCCGCACAATATCCACGCGTCATTCTCATAAAACAACGCCTCATGATTTTACAAAATTTCTATCATCAGTCTCAATGAGATTTTACAACATAACGGGATAAATTTCCCAAAAATCTTCAAAAATCTCAAAAAATTTTGTGCAAATTTTTAAAAAGCTTGCGTCTTGGCACTTTTTATGGTCTTGCAAAGAATTGAAAAGCAAGAATATATCAAGGTTCTTTTTATCCTTAAGCTTTTCTCTGCAAAACTCATAAGAACATTTATGAGAAAACCGCATGAGCAAATCCATGGTAAGGCAGATGAAAAGCACACAAAGACCATGAGGGAACCGCAAAACGAACAAGAAATTTTGAACCTAAAAACAACAAAAGAGTTCACTGTTAAGGCAGCAAAGAAAAGCGCCGTAAGGACAAAGTAAGAGAACTCTTTTTGTAAGAAGAGAATTGGATAGAAACAATGAAAATTAATGGCAATGAAATTCGCCCAGGAAATGTGATTGAGCATCAAGGAAGTTTGTGGGTTGCCGTCAAATGCAACGCTGTAAAGCCTGGAAAAGGTGGTGCATTTAATCAAGTTGAACTAAAAAATTTGCTTGATGGTACAAAACTCAATGAACGTTTTCGTTCCGCTGAAACGGTAGAGCGCGTACGTCTTGAACAAAAGGATTTCACCTTTCTCTATCAACAAGGGGATGCTTTGGTCTTTATGGATTCAGAATCGTATGAACAGCTTGAACTCCAAAAAGATTTTGTAGGTGAACGCGCTGCTTTCTTGCAAGATGGGATGACTGTCACAGTTGAACTTTATCAAGAAAAGCCTATCGGCATCTCCCTCCCTGATCAAGTTGCTGTCACGATTGTAGAAGCTGATCCAGCTCTCAAAGGACAAACGGTGACCTCCTCTTATAAACCCGCCATTCTTGAAAATGGGATTCGTATTCTTGTCCCCCCTTTTATGAATGCCGGTGAGCGTATCATTGTCGACACCAACGAGTTGATCTATTTGCGTCGTGCAAATGAAAAAGATAAATAAAGGAATAACAAGATGGCCCATTCTGCAATCATGAATGTCATGGTGCAAGCTGCCATGAAAGCAGGACGCTCGCTCGTGCGTGATTATGGTGAAGTACAAAATTTGCAAGTATCTTTAAAAGGTCCAGCCGATTACGTCAGCCAAGCAGACCGTAAAGCAGAAAAGATTATTTTCACTGAATTGAGCAAAGCACGCCCTAAATTTGGTTTTCTGATGGAAGAGTCTAAAGAAATCGTTGGGGAAGATTCACAACATCGTTTTATCGTTGACCCTTTAGATGGCACCACAAATTTTCTCCATGGCATTCCTTTTTTTGCTGTTTCCATTGCTTTAGAAAGCCAAGGCAAAATCGTTGCGGGTGTTATTTATAATCCAGTAAGTGATGAACTCTTTACAGCAGAACGGGGCAGTGGTGCTTTTTTCAATGACCGGCGCTGTCGCGTTTCTGCGCGACGCAGACTAGAAGATTGTGTCATTGCCACAGGCATGCCTCATTTTGGGCGCCCAGGTCATGGAACCTATCTCATTGAACTGCGTAATGTGATGATGGAAGTTGCTGGCCTTCGCCGTTTTGGTGCAGCATCCCTTGATTTAGCCTATGTTGCAGCAGGTCGAACCGATGGCTATTGGGAAGACAACTTACAAATTTGGGATATGGCAGCTGGAATCTTAATGGTTCGCGAAGCCGGTGGTTTTGTTACCGATAAAGAAGGGGGCAACGATATATTCCGCAAAAAGAATATCCTCGCCGGCAATGAACACATTCGCACCAAACTAGAAAAAGTTCTCAAAAAAGGTATCTAAATCTTATAGACTTTTAAAAAGCCCATTTTTAAAAGACTCTTTAAAATCTTCCCCCTCTTTAAAATCTTATAAAATCTTAAAAAAAAACAATATGGAGGGAGACTTTTCAACTTTTTTACAAACACAACAGAAAATAACGCATGAGAAGATGACAAAACTCCAACACCAAACAATCAATGCCCCCCTAAAAATGCAATGACAGCTTAACCAATATTATTAACGCTATTTTTCTCAATTCCCCTACAAACACGCTAGAAAACAAAGAACCCATCACAACAAAACGCTTCAAGAAGCAACAATCATACCAGAAACAAGCCCCTTCTCCTCTTAAGAAATTACCCTTACACAGCGCAAAAAAACTTGCCTCCAAACCACCTCTCTTCTCAGCTAAGAGCTATCACATATGCCTCTCAAGAGCCCTCACCCCTCACAGTGACAAAGATTTCAGCAAATTCATTGCACGCCCCCTTTGTTCAACCATTATTTCAGACAGTTTACGAAATGCGCACAAGATTGATTGTAATGAAAATCTTTATTTTCGACAATCGCCCCTCGCAGTTTGATACTAAAAAGCTCTTTTTCTTTATTAATAGCCTCTTCCAGTTCCTTTAGCTGCTCCTCACCGAAAATATATTGTAATTTATCTCTTGCGTCTTCTGTTTTTAGAAGCATATCCCAATAAAACAATTGATCAAAACATTTTTCATTTGATAATCTCAGCCTTTCTTTAGCACCTAATTTGTAAGCTTCTTCAAATGTTGGTATCTCATCAGAAATGCTAAGGTCTTTTTTCTCTTCTTTATCTTTCTTTCTACAAGCCTTTATTGCATCTTCAACCGTGGAATAGCTACAATCTTTATCCAAGGCAATATATCCTTCTTTCACCGTATTAATAAGCATCTTATAGTAAATAAAAGTTGTTATTGCTTTTTTATAATCATTGGAAATACCATATAATAGTGACAGAATGTAACTTTTATTATCTAATACCCAATCACCTTCACTGCGATGGGGACTTATTGTTTTCTGTATTTCTTCGCATTCTATAATCGTAGATATATTACCTTTATAACTATCCGTAGATTCCTGTTTTTCATTCTTCTCACTAGA
The DNA here is from genome assembly GCF_902162175.1 of Bartonella saheliensis. Classification (NCBI taxonomy): domain Bacteria; kingdom Pseudomonadati; phylum Pseudomonadota; class Alphaproteobacteria; order Hyphomicrobiales; family Bartonellaceae; genus Bartonella; species Bartonella saheliensis. Next base: position 54,841 of record NZ_LR607198.1, on the reverse strand, counting down.
CTGTTCTTCTGATTGTTTTCGATCCCAATTAGCAATCATATTATCAAGCACATACAAGTACCAATGAAAAAACAACATCGTAGCTTTATATTTTATTTCTTGCGTATGGGGCTCTACGATCTCTTCAACAATTATCCCATTCTCGTTCATTAACTCTAACGTTTTCTGATAATTTTCCTTAAAATAGCTAATATCTATACAATGCTTTACACTATTATTAATTTTTTCATAATGCTCTTCAGCCAATTCTTCTTCGAGTGCCTTTTCATACAATAAACGCAATTCTCTCCCCCCTTGCGCACAAATATTCTTGAGTTCCTTTTCATACAATGAATATACCTTTTCTTGCCCTTGTACACACATCCCCTTTACCAATGAAGGTCTATTTCCAAGGGCTTTTATTCCTGCCCCAGTTTTTTCGATCCTCAATGCATTCCTTTCCCATTGCCTTACGCCCTCATCCCATTGTTCAATCCATTCCTTTGATATTTCTTGCGTTTTTTCAAAAATCCTCTGTTCCCCTTCTGCAATAATCTTTTGATGTATCTGATTCTCTCGATCTTTTTGCTTAAGTTGTTCAGTTAATTGAAGACACTTCTGTTTCCCTTCTTCAATAGTCTTTTGATATATCTGATTCTCTTGCTCTTTTTGCTTCAGTTGTTCAGTCAATTGAAGACACTTCTGTTTCCCTTCTTCAATAGTCTTTTGATATATCTGATTTTCTTGCTCTTTTTGCTCAAGTTGTTCAGTCAATTGCTTGTTATGATAAATTTTGGCTGCCAGCATTATGCCTACCACACAACACACTATTCCCATTGCAAAGCCTAACGACACGTTCGTTGAATATCCCAAAGAAACCAAAAACTCTTTCAAGAGGGTTGAACCTATCACGCTAAATCCTAGATACCTCAATTCCCTCACCCACTTCCAAATGAACTTGGTGTTAACTATTATTCGGGAGTTATTAGTTTCTTCTTTTACAGGATTATCAATTACCTGTTGTATTTCTTCATCCATTATTTCCCTCTTTATTATTTATAGGACCTTCTCATCAACACCTCAATATTGTATCATTATGTGTATATATGATTCTAGAATATCTACATATTCTATTTTAACGGATATAATATACAAAATATAGATATTTTTTATTGCTATAATACAACAATTTGTATTTAATTATACTTTTCTGGAAGTTGATGCGCTTTAAAGAAAAGCCAGCCCTCAAAATTGATAAGCCTACTTTAAAAGAGTGCTGTTTATTGCCCTTAAAATTACTGCTCTTGTCTCAAGATCTCTTATTCGGGTGAAAATTGCAATTTAGCAAGATATGCATAAACGCCATTTTTTGCCACAAGTTCGGCATGGGTTCCCTCTTCTACAAGAGCGCCTTTATCCATCACAAGAATACGATCCGCTTTTAAAATAGTTGCTAAACGGTGCGCAATCACCAATGTTGTGCGGTTTTTCATCAGCCCTTCTAAGGCTTCTTGCACAAGCTTTTCACTGTTTGCATCTAAAGCAGATGTTGCTTCATCCAGAAGCAAAAGCGGAGCATTTCTTAAAATCGCCCGTGCAATACCGATACGCTGCTTTTGTCCCCCAGAAAGCATGGTGCCGCGTTCTCCCACTTGTGTATCCAAACCATCAGGTAAAGCTTCAATAAATTCAAGGGCATTGGCTGCTTTAGCAGCAGCAATAATATCCTCTTCCATAGCATTTTCAGTCCCAAAAATAATATTATCACGCAGTGTGCCATCAAAAATAGCAACATCTTGGGGAACATAAGAAATGGCTCCACGTAAATCCTGTAAAGAGAGGTGATCAATCTCCACGCCATCAAGCCGAATTTTTCCACTTGTCGGATCATAAAAACGCAGGATCAAAGAAAAAAGTGTGCTTTTCCCCGCCCCTGAAGCACCAACAAAAGCAACCGTTTCACCCGCTTTGATCGAAAAGGAAAGGGCGCGTAAAATCTTCTTTTGTGCTCTAGAAGGATAAGCAAAATCAACATGATCAAAAACAAGTTCGCCTCGAACAGGTTTTGCCAAAGAGACAGGTTTTTTAGGCGCTAAAATCATGGGGTGTTCTTGCAATAATTCAGCCAATCGTTCAGCAGCCCCTGCGGCTTGGATGAGTTCTGCCCCCAATTCCGATAATTGAGCAAAGGTTGAAGCGCCAAAAACAGCATAAAGGACAAATTGCCCTAAAGTGCCCCCTGTCATCGTCCCATTCAAAACATCACGTGATCCAATCCACAACACAGCCACCACACTGCTAAACACAAGAAAAATAGCAAAGCCCGTAAAAAAGGAACGCAAGATCACAGAAGCCCGCGCTGTCTGAAAGGCGCGTTCTACCAACTGAGAAAAACGTGTCGAAACAAGTTTTTCAGCAGTAAAAGCTTGCACCGTGCGAATAGCGCTAACCTGTTCTGTTGCCACAGCATTGGCATCAGCAAGACGATCTTGCGCCGCACGCGTACGCGCGCGAACTTTACGCCCAAAAACCACCAAAGGAATTGCCACAACAGGAATAGCCGCCAGAACCAGCAGAGATAATTTAGCATTGGTGATCACCATCATTACGACAGCACCAATCACGATAATTAGCTGACGCAAAGCCGTAGAGGCGGTCGAGCCAACAGCCAATTTTATTTGTGTTGTATCTGTTAGAAGTCTTGAAACAATCTCACCTGAATGCGACCGATCAAAAAAAGCAGGAGAAAGTTTCATAATATGGACAAACACATCACGCCGTAAATCGGCAACAATCCGTTCTCCTAAGGTGATAACACAATAATAACGGCAAGCTGAAGAAAAGGCGAGAATCAAAGCTAATCCAAACAAAATTCCAAAATAAAAATTGATATGTCCATGGCTTGAATGAGAAAAACCATGATCAAACATTTGGCGGATTGCTATGGGCAAAGCGAGCGTGACAAGAGCTGCAACAGATAAAGCAACAAAAGCAAAAATAAACAACCAACGATAGCGCAAAAGATAAGGAACAAAAATTGCAAGCGAAGAGAATGGAGATTTTTTAGGAGAAGGCTTTGTAGATTTTTCTGAATGATGATATAATTTCATAAAACTTCGCTCACTATATTAAATGATTTAAACACGTGACACAATGATGCATCTTGAACACTTGTTTTTTGATGCGTGCTCAGCTATAGGAATAAATACTTTAATCAGTGTATCAAAAAGACAAAGGAAGCGCACTTAAAAAATCGAGTAAGTGTTCTTTCATTCTATAAACGCAAAAGGTTTGACGCATGAAAGCGAATATTCATCCTAACTATCATAAAATTACCGTTGTTATGACGGATGGAACCCAATATACAACGCGCTCCACTTGGGGAAAAGAAGGGGATACCCTTAATCTAGACATTGATCCAAGAACGCATCCAGCATGGACAGGTGGGTCCCAGACACTCGTAGACCGTGGCGGTCGCCTTTCTAAGTTCAAAAATCGTTTTGGCAATATTGGTATGTAAAAACCTCATTCTCATGAGGCATAAAGCAAAATGATTGCCTCATTAGAGTTATGAGGCTTTTTTTGTGCTGTAAAGAGCGCACTTTAAAGATCAATTTAAAAACGCATCCAACCAAAATAGATCGGTCTCAAACATCGTGAAGGCTGCGTTCTTTTGATTCAAAAATCATTTTGTGATATAGTTCTATCAAGAGCACCTAAAATACGCCTTTGTTGCTAAATATAGGTGATTTTTTCCCCTTATAGCGTATGAGTTTTTTAGAAGGCTTTGAACCCTTTATATTAAAATAAAAAATCATAATTGCATTATATTGCATAAAGATGCTTTCTCATTTTTCCATTTAACACACGATAACATACCATTGAGGCATCCTGAGAAGCTTTTCCCTTATATCATGATTTCATAAGCCGCGTGAAAAGGACACGATAAGCCGTTTTGGTATCTTTAAGGTCAAGGACGCAGTGAGTCCGCCCTACAAGATTTTCGCCCTACAAGACTTCCATTGAGCTTAAGGATCAAGGTTTGTTATAGTCCCTTTATTAAATGCTGCTCTAATGTCATGATTTTTGAGAACGATTATTAAGAATTTAAGAGGCTGTCCGCCTCTCATTTTGATTTATACACAACCAAAGTGCGCTCTCTTTATTCAGGGAGAATAAGAACATACCCTGGAGGTGCTAAACGGAATAAGAGAGCATCATACCCCCAACTAGCAGACATGCAGCAAATAGAAAAAACACCTTCACCAATTGCTATGAGTAGTGTGAACGATAGAGCGGCTTCATCTGCTGTTGCTTCGCGGCGTTCTAAGAGATATCCGAAAAAAAAGAAAAAGCACGCGAGTCCACTCGCTCCCGTAAAGAAGCTTAGTACGGCATGAACCAGTCCACGCATGTTGAGCAAAATAAGAAAAATTATAAAAATAAACACTGCGAATATCCCAGAGAATACCCCACGCACGATATGGCAAAATTTCCGCATCATAATTACAGAAACGCTCTGCTCTGCGTATCGATTTTTTTTGGTGCTTGTATTCTTAGAAGATATGCTGTCCACAATTCCCCCCTCGATTTTAAAGCCAAAATGCTACGAGATTAATTTTCTATAATAATATCATCACAAAATACAAGAAAAATTTATTCATTTTAATGAAAAAAGAGGGGTTTTATTGAGGTGCAAATCTATCTTTTTTCGCAAGAATTATTCAACCGGTCCGTCAATAAAAGACGCCCCGCTCATTGAAAAGAAATCTATCCTGACGCACAAAATCTTCATAAGCTATATGCCTAATCCATAGAGAAATCACAACTCTCCAATCAACCCGCGTATCCACCTTTGTGAAACTGCAATCAAATGGATTCTGCTGATGACAAGCAATGATAACATGTAAAATACCCGCATATTTAGGCATAGAGCTTGTACTTCAAGCACTCATCTTTTCTTGGCTCTTTTGTCCCCGGCTCTTTTATTCATTGTCCTAAAGCAGCCAAATGATTCATCTGCGCACGATGACAAAATGCCTTTTGTGCGAACCACAATATTTTCATGGCGACCAGCTCATGCTTTTAAAGCAGCCGCTTGCAATGCCCATTGATTAAAGGTCAATTTCCAAGGCAATGCCCCTAAACTATTCATGGCAGACAAATGCGCTATCATTTCCTGATCAGATTGTCCGCAAGACAAGAAAAGCAATCCCTGGAACAGCAGAAGGGACAGTTTGTTTAAGCACACGGACGGTCTTTTCAGCCACCTCTTCAACACCAGCCTTGGCGTACATCCTTATCCCCAATCACCCTATTGGATTTTAAAATATCCAATGAGAAAACCCCTCTGAGAAAGCTTTCAAGCCTAAAACGCCCCCATCATTTTTATCATGATGAGGACGCCCCAATCACGCAGAAACATGTAAAATACCCGCATATTTAGGCATAGAGCTTGTACTTCAAGCGCTCATCTTTTCTTGGCTTTTTGTCCCCTACTCTTTTATCCATTGTCCTAAAGCAGCCAAATGGTTCATCCGCGCACGATGACAAAATGCCTTTTGTGCAATAGCAATATTTTCATGGCGACCAGCCCATGCTTTTAAAGCAGCCGCTTGCAATGCGCGTCCATAGGAAAAGGTCAATTTCCAAGGCAATGAACCCAAACTATTCATGGCAGACAAATGGGCTGTCGCTTCCTGATCAGATTGTCCTCCAGAGAGAAAAGCAATCCCTGGAACAGCAGAAGGGACAGTTTGTTTAAGCACACGGACGGTCTTTTCAGCCACCTCTTCAACACCAGCCTTGCGCGCATCCTTGCCATCAATCACCATATTGGGTTTTAAAATCATCCCCTCTAAAATAACACGGGCTTCAAATAATTCTTTAAAAACAGTTGTCAAAACAGCGCGTGTCACCTCAAAACAACGAGCAATGGAATGTTGACAAGACGGTCCATCCATCAGCACCTCCGGCTCAACAATCGGCACAATATTGAGTTCCTGACATAAAGCAGCATAACGCGCGAGAGCTTGTGCATTTTGATTAATGGCACCTCTTGTTGGTAAAGTATCGGCATTAATGGCAATCACCGCCCGCCATTTAGCAAAACGCGCGCCCAAAGCATAATAGTCTTTTAGCCGATCACGGAGACCATCCAACCCTTCAGTAATTGTCTCTTCAGGAAAAGCAGCCAAGGGCTTAGCACCGGTATCCACTTTAATTCCTGGCAAAGCACCGGCATCCCGAATAAGATCCGTCAACATTTGCCCTGTTGATGCTTTTTGTCGAATGGTTTCATCAAATAAAATAACCCCAGAGATAGCACTTTCCATAGCTTCTTTTGCGCTAAAAAGCATTTCACGATAAGCACGGCGATTATCCTCATTGGACTCAACACCAATACTTTCAAAACGCTTGCCTATTGTCGCCGTACTTTCATCTGCTGCCAAAATACCCTTACCAGCCTGCACCAGAGAAAGTGCTATATCTTCAAGACGTTCACTCATAAAAAATTCCTCTTTATTTTATCACATTTTCAACATCAGCAATATGATCATCATACTTGATACAGCCCATGATCCTACAGCTCTTTCAATTTTCCCTTCAAAAAAACTTTAAGCTTGCATGAGAGCAAGAATACCAGGAAGCACCTTACCTTCCATCCATTCCAAAAAAGCCCCTCCTGCAGTTGAGAGATAAGTAAAATCATTGGCAACACCCGCATGATTAAGGGCAAAAACTGTATCGCCTCCTCCCGCAATTGAAACCAACTTACCTGTTACACTACGTTCTGCAGCATGTCGTGCAACGGCAATTGTTCCTTTATCAAAGGGGGGCATCTCAAAAACACCAAGAGGTCCATTCCATACAAGAGTCGCAGCCTTATCTATCGCGCTCTTGATATGAGCAATAGAACGCGTTCCAATATCCAATATCATGCCATCCGCAGGAATATCGCCAATATCATAAAGACGATGCGGCGCATTTTTTTCAAAGCGAAATCCAACGATAGCATCCATAGGCAACAGCAGTGTACAGTGACATTCCTGTGCTTTTTTAATGATTTTTTTGACCGTTTCCATCAATTCGTGTTCACACAGTGACTTCCCCACATGAATACCTTGCGCGGCTAAAAAACTGTTAGCCATCCCCCCCCCAATAACCAAGGAGTCGACTTTTTCCACCAAATGATTGAGAACAAAAAGCTTACTGGAAACTTTTGCCCCTCCCACCAGTGCGACCACAGGATGCGTTGGATTTCCAAGCCCTTTTTCTAAGGCTTGCAATTCCCCTTGCAGCGCTCGCCCTGCATAAGAGGGCAACAAATGGGTTATTCCCTCCACTGAAGCATGGGCACGATGCGAAACAGAAAAAGCATCATTGACATAAAGATCCCCATTATGGGCCAAAGCTTCTGCAAAAGAACAATCATTCTTTTCCTCACCGGCATAAAACCGAACATTTTCAAGCAACACAACACCACCATTTTGCAATGCCTCCACCGCTATCTGTGCTGCTGAACCAATACAGTCAGGCGCAAAAGCAACCGGTTGTTTTATGATCTTTTCTAGCACCGGTACAACAGGACGGAGTGAAAATTCTGACTCGACCTTTCCTTTGGGGCGACCACAATGAGAAAGCAGAATAAGCTTAGCTCCTCGCTTTTGCAGTTCAACGAGCGTCTCTTTATGGCGTTTAAGACGCGTTTCATCACAAACTTTACCTTGTGCCATAGGAACATTAAAATCCACCCGCACCAGCACACGCTTTCCAGCAACATCAACATCATCAAGTGTACGAAAACCCATTCGCTATTTCCTCTTCACTTTCCGTTGTTTTAAACAAAAACGCATCGAACAAACCTGCTTAATTTTCTTTCCACTAAAACCTCTTCTTTACTTTTATATGCTCCCTCTTTTTTTGCATGAAAAGAACCACAAAACAGCTCCTTCTCTCAACTCTCTATCTGAAAATCAAAAACATCCATTGTCAAATATACAAAGCCTCTCATTACTCTTAATTTTCCACATTCCATTGTTGCTAACAAATGCATTGGCTCAATTTTATTTTCACCAAAACACCCTTTTACTTTTATGCAAAAGAGCTGACCTCTTTCGTTTTCTGACATTTTCTCAAAAGTTATCTTGTGTCAGATGTTTCTCAAAGTTTACTCTTTCAAGCAGCTTTTAAAAGCGCATATCGCCTCGTATCAAAAAACACCATCAATCTTTCAATAGCATCTTCTCTCTGACGTATAAAAACAATAACCTGTCTCGACTTCCTCAAAAAGAATGCGCCTTAATTTGTACAAAAACGAGTCTTTTTCTTATAAAACTTTTTCCTATAAAAAGAGGACCCTAAGGTCCTTCTTATGGTATCTATATTGTCTTGGCAAAAGCCACAGCCGTATCATTCATACGATTAGAAAAGCCCCATTCATTATCATACCAGACGAGAACACGACAGAGCTTACCATCAATCACTTTGGTTTGATCACTGTGAAAAATCGCTGAATGCGGATTATGATTAAAATCACAACTCACAAGCTTTTCTTCTGTCGTATCCAAAATACCCTTGAGAGGACCTCGTGCAGCTGTCGCAATAGCCGTATTAATTTCTTCAATTGTTGTGGAACGCTTAGCATTAAATGTCAAATCAACCACAGAAACATTAGGAGTTGGAACACGAATGGATACTCCATCAAGCAATCCCTTTAGTTCTGGCAAAACCAATCCCACCGCTTTTGCTGCTCCTGTTGAGGTAGGAATCATCGAAAGAGCAGCCGCACGCGCACGATAAAGATCACGATGCATGGTGTCTAAAACGGGCTGATCCCCCGTATAAGAATGGATTGTTGTCATAAAGCCCTTTTCAATGCCCACCGTGTTATGCAAAACTTGTGCAACGGGTGCCAAACAATTGGTTGTACAAGAAGCATTTGAAACAATGCGATGCTCACTGCTTAAAGACTGATGATTAACCCCATAAACGACCGTAAGATCTGCGCCCTCTGAGGGAGCGGAAACCAGAACACGCTTTGCCCCCGCATCTAAATGCGCCTTTGCTTTATCTCGCGCAGTAAAAATGCCCGTACATTCCAACGCGATATCGATATCCAAATCTTTCCAAGGCAATTGTGCTGGATCACGCTCTGCGCAGACCTTTATTAAACCAGCCCCCACATCAATGGCATCTCCCACCACCTTAACACTCCCTGGAAAACGCCCATGAACTGAATCATAGCGCAACAAATGGGCATTTGTTTCCACCGATCCCAAATCATTAATTGCGACCACTTCAATATCTTTTCGTCCACTTTCCATAAGTGCCCGTAAAATATTGCGTCCAATACGACCAAACCCATTAATTGCAACACGAACTGTCATTTCACATGTTTCCTCATTTAATTTTTTAAAGCATAACATTTAAAACACAACAAATGGGCATTTTCCAATCCCAAACTATGAATTCACAAGACGTCAATATCTCGATCAATCAATCACTTATCCACAATAATGCACAACACTATCCACAACACCGTACAGAGTGTGATATCTTACAGACACCCCCACGCATGACAATACAAGCTGTCATTTTGTCTTTTCTTCTTCTGTCTTTTCCAGCTCTCTTTCAACAGTCGCTACAACATTTTCAAAAGTAAGACCAAAATGCGTATAAAGGTCATCAATTGTTCCACTTGCCCCAAAGCCCTCCATACCAATAAACACACCATCACAACCAATAAAACGGTCCCATCCTTGGGCAACAGCAGCTTCAATCGCGACTTTAATCGGCGCATCGCCAATGAGAGCCCGTTGATAGGAGCAAGACTGTTGAGAAAAAAGTTCAAAACAAGGCACAGAAACCACACGGGTTGGGATGCCTTTTTCTTCTAAGACTTCACGTGCTTTGACTGCAATTTGCAACTCTGAACCAGAAGCAAACAATGTCACTTTCGCCTCATCACTGGCTGTTAACAATTCATAAGCACCAAGCATACAGAGATTTTCTTCTTCATACTCTTGACGCAACAGCGGTAGATTTTGTCGGCTCAAAGCTAGAGTTGAAGGCGTCTCACGTGCTTTTAAAGCCAATTGCCAACACTCAACTGTTTCCATAGCGTCAGCAGGGCGGAATACAAGATGATTAGGCATAGCACGCAGGCAAGCCAAATGTTCCACGGGTTGATGGGTCGGACCATCTTCCCCAAGCCCAATAGAATCATGGGTCATGACATAAACCACCCGCAACCCCATAAGAGAAGACAAACGCATAGCAGGACGCATATAGTCAGAAAAGCATAAAAATGTTCCCCCATAAGGAATAAAGCCTCCGTGAAGAGCGATCCCATTCATGATAGCGCCCATAGCATGTTCACGAATACCATAATGGAGGTAGCGCCCAGAAAAATCCTCCGCTGTGATACTTTTCATCTGGCTGCTTTTTGTATTATTAGATCCTGTTAAGTCGGCAGAACCACCAATGGTCTCATGAATGACTTCATTGATCACTTCCAAAGCCATCTCAGAAGCTTTACGCGTAGCAACAACGGGACGCTCTTCAACAAGCTTCTGTTTATAAGCATCCACAGCACCATCAAATCCCCCCACGAGATCACCACGCATCAACCTTTCAAATTCCACCCGCTCTGAGACAGGAAGATCAGCCAATTTTTCTTCCCACTTTTGTCGCTTTTTAGCGGCATTAAGCCCTGCCAAGCGCCAATTATCAAGGATATCGGCTGGAATAACAAAAGGCTCTGCCTCCCACCCTAAGGCGATACGGGTCTCAGCAATTTCCCGTGCTCCTAAAGGGGCCCCATGAACTTTATTGCTTCCCGCTTTATTAGGCGCCCCAAAGCCTATCGTTGTTTTACAGGCAATCAACGTTGGTTTATCACTCTTGCGTGCTGCTTCAATAGCTTGTGCAATAGCGGCTTGATCATGCCCATTTACTTTGAGTGTATTCCAACCAGATGCTTTAAAACGGGCACTTTGATCTGTACTATCCGCAAGAGAAACCTCTCCATCGATAGAAATATTATTATCATCCCACAACACGATAAGCTTATTAAGTTTCAAATGTCCTGCCAAGGAAAGTGCCTCTTGCGAAATACCTTCCATCAAACATCCATCCCCCACCAATGCATAAGTATAATGGTTGATAAGATCACCAAAACGGGCATTTAGCAACCGTTCTGCAAGAGCCATCCCCACGGCATTCGCCAACCCTTGTCCCAAAGGTCCTGTCGTTGTTTCAATTCCTGCCGCATGCCCATATTCTGGATGACCTGCAAGCTTTGCCCCTAATTGGCGAAAATTTTTGATATCCTCAAGTGAGATATCTTCATAACCAGAAAGATACAGCAGAGCATACAGCAACATAGACCCATGTCCTGCTGATAAGACAAAACGATCACGGTTAGGCCAACGCGGATTTTTAGGATCATGAGAAAGGAATTGTGTATAAAGAACTGTAGCAATATCGGCGGCTCCCATTGGCAAGCCGGGATGACCAGAATTGGCTTTTTCAATCGCATCAATAGCAAGAAAACGGATAGCATTGGCCATCTGATTCTGTTGGTGGGTATTTGTCATGAATGATCGACCATTTCGTTAAATACGTTATACTGTTGCTTTTTCCGTATTCTCTTAATTCTCTTTAAATCCCTTAAGAAATACTCTTTTTTCACCATCAGCGTGAGACTTTTTGTCATCACTTCCATAACATTAATAACACATTCCCCTCACGCATCCTGTATATCCATGTCATTTATGACAATACGCGCAAAAAATCCAGCCTTTAATTTATATCTCACCCCTGCTTTGCTTGCTAAAATATCCTACATACTTAAAAATAAAAGGAATACACCATGAAAATGTAAGTGATTCGTTTTTGCATAACGCCTTGATAAAGGATACAATTACTCAAAGGATAAAAGCAATGAACCAAGAGACTACGGTTCTGCAAGATGCTCTAGAGCACCTAGAAAAAGCACTTAGAACTTTAGAGATCACCATAATAAACCGCAACGCCGTTATTGATAAAAATAACGAATGGGAAGAAGAAATTCAACGAATGAATGCTGACCGCAGCCATCTTGCCCAAGCGCTTGACAAAGCTGAAGCCCAAATTGAACGCTTAGAATCTGTTAATAAAGAAGTTTCCAAACGCCTTATTAAAGCAATGGAAACGATTCGTGTCGTCATTGATAGATAAAAGGTTTGGATAAATAAAGGTTTGAATGTATGGAAACAGTTTCCGTTACCATTGATGGTAAAAATTATCGCATGGCTTGTAATAAAGGACAAGAAAGTCATCTTATTGCGCTTGCAGCACAATTGGATCAATATATCACCCACTTAAAGAAAAATTTTGGAGAAATTGGCGATCATCGTTTATCGGTCATGGCGGGCATCATGATTATCGATGAAATGGAAGAAATAAAACGAGAAAATAAAAAATTACAAGAAAGCTACGATGCTCTTTTACGACTCCACAATGAAAAGGAGCGCGCCATGGGAAGAATTATGCGTGACACCACACACCGCATTGAAAAGCTCACCAACCAATTGCTCAAAGATGATCAAAATAACAAAAACATTCAAGAACAAGAACAGGAACAGGAAGACTTTTAAACACGCATCATCATAGAATAAGCAAGCCGATTTAATTTACTTTCCACGCCTCAAAAGGCACAAAACTCTAAAAAACGCATACGCATAAATAGCTTGATTTTTTATCAAGAGGATTCCAGTGACTGGTTACGCATGCCCCTCATGGAATTGGTTTAAAATCTGATCAAAAAAACTTAAATATTTCACTGACATACAAACACTTCATAGATCAAAGAATCCGCTTTATACCACTGCGCTTCCAATGAGATATCTCGCACAACAAACGACCAAAACCAACGCCCCAAAACCAACGAAATTGTAAAAAAATCATATCAATGAGCCAACAATGCATAAAGCCAACTGCTTTTACATAAAAACGATGCATAAACAGCCTATTTTTTAAAACACGTTCACCCATCACTTTATTCTCATGTCTAACCTTCATGATTTTTGGAGACACATAATTTTATTCAATTCTATTTGCAAAAGTTTCATCCATTCACAAAAGCTTAAAGTGAGAAAAATTTTAAAGCTCTCATTCAAACAGCAAAAGAATGCATTTTCATGATCAATGAATCTCCGCTTATAAGACATCAATAAAACGATCTGAAACATATCTAACAAGGTGATAGAAAAAAATTTCCCACCATAGGCAATCATCTTAAAAACGAACGATAAAATTACAACATCACCGCACCCCACCCCAAAACTTAATACCCAAACCCCATACGACCGTGCTGTTTCTATGGTGGGCGATCAAAGCAATAATCGGTCTATTAGGATGCTCACGAGAAGCGCACCCCCGTTGTTCCTGAAAGCTGTTTAAAGGCGCGTGAAAAAACACCATGCGTAAACGGATCAAATCCCCTTTGTTCCATCTGGAGAGACAGAAGCAATACGCAAAAGGTTTGTTGCGCCAGGTGTTCCAAGGGGAACACCGGCTTATCACAAGGAAACGATCTCCTCCTTAGCAAAAACCTTCCTGAAAGGCAATGGCGGCTGCACGATCAACCATATCTTCTAAATTCTTTGCATCCTCACTCACCACACAATGAAGCCCCCAAACAAGTGCCAAACGCCGTGCTGTTTCCATGGTGGGCGATCAAAGCAATAATCGATCTATTAGGATGCTCACGAGAAGCGCGCACTCTCGTTTGTTCTTAAAGCCCATTCAAAGGCACGTGAAAAAACACCATGCGTAAACGGATCAAATCCCCTTTGTTCCATCTGGAGAGACAGAAGCAATACGCAAAAGGTTTGTTGCGCCAGGTGTTCCAAGGGGAACACCGGCTGTCACAAGGAAACGATCTCCTCCTTGGCAAAAACCTTCCTGAAAGGCAATGGCGGCTGCACGATCAACCATATCCTCTAAATTCTTTGCATCCTCACTCACCACACAATGAAGCCCCCAAACAAGTGCCAAACGTCGTGCTGTTTCCACAATGGGTGATAAAGCAATAATCGGTCTATTAGGACGCTCACGAGAAGCGCGCAATCCCGTTGTTCCCGAAGCCGTATAGGCAACAATAGCGGCGAGTGAAAGTGTTTCAGCAATCTGACGCGCTGCAAGAGAAATCGCATCCGTCCCCGTTGATTCTGGTGTTGGATGTTGTGCTCCAACCTGAGCTGCATAAGTATGATCTTGTTCAATTTGCCGGGCGATTTTATCCATCATAAGCACCGCTTCTTCTGGATAACGACCAGAAGCAGATTCAGCCGACAACATCACCGCATCTGTTCCAGCATAAACCGCTGTAGCAACATCGGATACTTCTGCACGCGTTGGCACAGGAGATAAGATCATTGACTCGAGCATTTGTGTTGCCACCACCACCGGTTTTCCCGCTAAACGGCAAGCTTTGATCAACTCCATCTGAAGCGCAGGAACCCTTTCCAAAGGCATTTCCACCCCGAGATCTCCACGTGCAATCATAATACCATCAGAAACTTCAATAATCTTCTCTATATGCTCCAAGGCTTGAGGCTTTTCGATTTTAGCCATCAAAGACACCTTGTTTTTTGTTAACCGGCGCACCGCTATAATATCTTCTGGACGCTGAATAAAAGAAAGGGCAACCCAATCAACAGGCAGCTGTAACAGAGCCTGAAGATCAGCCTTATCTTTTGAAGTCATCGAATCAAAAGGCAAAATTGTATCTGGAAAACTCACACCTTTTCGATCAGAAATACGGGTTCCAGCAACCACACGACACTGAACAAAATGATCATCACACACTTCAGCGCGCAGTTCCAACTTTCCATCATCAATTAACAAGCGATCCCCTGGTTTAATCGCTGGAAAGACATCCTCATGAGGGAAAAAAACACGCTGTGCATCGCCAGCCACATCACGATGATCTAATGTAAAGCTTTGCCCGACACGCAAATCTTCTTGACCTTTGTCAAAACAACCAATACGCAGTTTTGGTCCCTGAAGATCTACTAAAATACCAATGGGGCGCTGAACCGTTTTCTCAACCTCCCGTATTGACTTAACCAAATTGCCCAGTGTGTCACGATCCGTATGACTCATATTAAGGCGAAAAACATCTGCTCCTGCCCTAAAAAGCTTCTCAATCATTACACCAGAAAAAGAAGAAGGACCAAGAGTTGCAATAATTTTTACTTTACGAGCCCGTTTCACGGTGGAGAATTCCCTGAAAAAGAAGGGACAACTGAATTATTGAATAAAGAATCATCCGTCAACTGTACCATCCAACTGGTTTGATTACCGGTATCGATTTCCTTAAACTCAGCCTTTTGATATCCACGTGGAAAACAATCATGAACCCCTTGAATGGTAAATTGACTATCTTGCACACACATGGTGATAGAGCCTGCCCAGTTTCCTTTTTTTTGTGCCCCTTCCGCATAAAAATAATAAAACCGCGAGGCAAGAGGTCCTTCGATTAAAGTTTTACACTCTGTCACGGGAACCACCCACCAACCTTCGCTTACCCACCCTGAAAAGGTACGATATCCAAGGGCAACCCCTACAGACTGTTGAGTTGTATTACACACTCTAAAGTCAGCTTTTGCACAAACAACAAGGGAAAACAAAAGCAAAATACTCAAAAGAAAAACCTTTAATCTTTTCTGAAATGCCCAATATTGTTTTTTCAAAATCACAAAACTTCCTCTATAATGTCAATTCTCAAAACATATTATACATCTTTTTTCAAAGGCCTTTTAAATCTAAAACATATATTTTTATATTTTTCTTTTTATAGCCCTTTTATCAATGCATATATCTTAAAAATTTTACAAAATATTTAAAGTCAATTTGTAAAAAAAACTGTGGTGCTTGATTGATTTTTTATTTTTCAAGCTTTTCCAACATAAATTGGTCATCGAAAAAATAACCTAAGACATATAACCTGGAGAAAAATACAATGAATGATACAATAAACGATCAAACACACGCTATATCCGTCAACCAATTACGCTCTTTTATCGAACGAATTGAACGACTAGAAGAAGAAAAAAAAACCATTTCCGATGATATTAAAGACGTCTACACAGAACTTAAAGGCTCTGGTTTTGATAGCAAAGCTGTTCGAAGCATTATACGGTTGCGTAAAAAAGAAGAGCACGAACGAATGGAAGAAGAAGCCATCATTGAACTTTATAAAAATGCACTTGGGATGAGTTAACAATATTGATAACATTGGAAATTTTCTTAAAGAAAATGGCAAATGAAAAAAACGCGTAAATGTACAAAAATTCTGCTAACCATGAGCAGCTTGTGCAAAATAACACAAAATTTATGTAACCTGTGACAAAACAACTTCACAGGATGTATAGCATTGCAACAGCCCTCACATTTGAAAAGACTCATGCAAGGTGAAAGGATTCATAAAAAGCGCATTTTTACGTCTTATTCTTAAATAATTTTTATCTATAGGGACATTTTATCCACAGGGGCGCTTTATCCATATGGGACTCCCTTGTAAGCCAATCCCATCCCACTTGTGCATACTAGAAAAGCGTTTTTGAATCCTTCAACCTAAAAACAGATGTAAAATAGAGAAAATCTTGCGCTATTAATGAATAATGATGATCAATCAATTCATTATCGAGGATAAAAAACATCTCAAAGGGGTCAGCAGCAGAAATTCGCTAAACAAAGGTCCTAAACTCTTATACAGAAGAGAGATTTAAGGATCTTCATCTTGTTAAGATCGTGAAGAATTCGGCATATTTAAACATCTGGTAAAAAGCCCCTAGCTTTATTAAAATTTTTTATTTAAATCTATTGGCGGGCGCATAAAGTAAATCTATTGGCGGGCGCATAAAAGTCATTGATTCGAGAGGTTAAAATATGATCTCTCCATTTTCCAGAAATCATCAAATAATCTCTGGCATAGCCTTCTTTTTCAAAATGAAGGCGCTTTAATAAAAGTTCGCTTTTTATGTTCTCAGGTCTATAATTTGCCATCACTCTATGCAGGTGGTAGACTTGAAAAATATGGTGTATGAGAACCGATAAACTCTCAAACATAAGACCTTTGCCTTGTTGTTTCTCATCAAGAGAAAAACCAAGATGGCAGGCTTGAAAAACACCACGAACCACATTTGTGAAGTTTACAACACCAATAATTGTGTTTTCATTTTTTAGTCGTAGAGCATATCGATAGGCTTGCCCTTGTGCGCTTTCATCAGCAAATGCTTTAGCACGTGCTTCCCAAGCTGTTAGAGTGTAGTAATCGTCAGATCTCAACGGTTCAAAAGGGCGCAGATGATTCGCATTACGCAAGTAATAAGCAGACAGTTCAGCGGCATCTTCTACACCAATCAATGTGGAAATTGTTCGCTTTGTTTTAATTGCCATCATTTTATCCTCCTAGAAATTTTACTATAACCCGTTGATTTGTCGTGACATATCATCATTTTAAAACTTAAACCGTACCGTCAAACGCAGTAAACTCTTCGCATCACAACGCTTCTCACATGAGAATCAATGAGGGGCTCATTTTCTTGTTCCTCATAAGCGGGATTGGTGTGTTGAAGATATAAGATAAAGATGAGAGAATACTTTTTATCAATGCGCTCAAGCGCCACGGATTATAGCAACGGAACTGACGAAGTGCATGAGAATGCTGCCATACTTGAGAATATTTTGAAAAACGCACAGCACAAATAATTTTTTCTTTATCAAAATCTCTTTATCAAGAATTGTGCAAAAAAGCCAAACATAAACAATAAAGCTTGCTTCAAAATCCCATTAACCAGCACGATGACTTTGAACTGCAGTCAAAAGTATATTTCTACAATCTGCTCTTTATGAACTCATAAGGTACTCTAGTCATTCTATCCAAGCGCTTCTACAGAAAGCGATGAGACGATAGGCATCTCTTAAAATGCTGAGATTTAATGTGAATAGGCTTCTATTTCTTCGCGTAAAATTTCAAGTTCTAGCCATTCTTCCTGCTTTTGTGTGCAAGTCATTTTCTTTTTTTCCAACGCTGTTGATAAACGCTCAAAACGTTCTTTATCACTGCCATAAAGAGTTGGGTCAGAGAGCTCTTGTTCAATTTTTTTTATTTCATTTTGCAAAACAGCGATTTCTTCAGGCAATTTTTCCAACGCATAAACCTGTTTATAGGACAATTTTCTTCGTGTTTTTCTCTCTCCCGCGCTATTCAAGCTAGGATTTTTTGATGAAGCATGTTTTCCACCCTCTCCTGCGCAAGATTTTGTAGATGCTTTACGATGCGATAATTCTATTTCTTTGCGTTGTAAACGGAGAGCCTGCTTACTTTGCGCCATCATATCACTATAGCCGCCCGCATACAAAACCCAATGACCATCGCCCTCCGGTGCCAACATATGTGTTACAGTACGATCTAAAAAATCTCTGTCATGGCTTACCAACAACACAGTTCCCGCAAAATCAGCAATAAATTCTTGCAACAAATCCAAAGTTTCCATATCCAAATCATTGGTTGGTTCATCAAGAATTAAAAAGTTTGCCGGACGCGAAAGAAGGCGAGCAAGCATGAGACGTGCTCTTTCTCCTCCGGAAAATTCTTTAAGGGGAGTGCGCGCTTGTTCGGGCAAAAATAAAAAGTCTTTCATATAAGAAACCACATGCCGTTCCTGCCCATTGATCACAAGAGTATCACCCCGCCCCCCTGTGAGATAATGTGCCAAAGTTTCTTCTTCATTGAGAATACGTTGCTGATCAAGCAATGCCATGGAGAGGTTATAGCCATGCCTCACCATTCCACTATCCACGGCTTCTTGCCCAATCAATGTGGAAAGGAGCGTTGTCTTTCCGATGCCATTAGGCCCTACTAAACCAATTCGATCCCCCCGCTGAATGCGTAAAGAGAAATCTTTCACGATAACGCGATCCCCATAGGATTTTGAAATTTTTTTTGCTTCGAGCACCAATTGACCAGAATCATGACTTTTAGCAGCGCTCAACAGTGCACTTCCAGGCTGCCCCTTATAGGTTTGATGACGCTGTCTTAAGTTTTTTAATTCGTTCAAGCGCCTTACATTACGCTTACGCCGTGCGCTCACGCCATAACGCAACCATTGCTCTTCACGGACAATTTGACGCCCCAATTTATGCTGCTCAAATGCTTCTTCTTCCAGAGCTTTATCGCGCCAATTCTCAAATTCTGAAAAACGCTTTTCCAGTCTTTTCGTTATCCCACGATCAAGCCATACCGTTGAACGCGTGACATTTTCTAAAAATCGTCGATCATGAGAAATCACCACAATCGCTGAACGCAAAGAAGACAAAACCCCTTCCAACCATTCAATGGTTGGTAAATCAAGATGATTGGTCGGTTCATCTAAGAACAAAATATCGGGTTTTGCTGCAATGGCCCGTAACAATGAAACACGCCTCTTTTCACCCCCCGAAAGCGTTTCTAATTTTTCCGCACCCGAAAACCCCAAATTTGTGCGAAGCATATTGATCCACTGAACATCAGATGTCTGATCCAATCCTGCTTCCATATAAGCGTTAATATCCGCAAAACCTGAACAATCTGGATTTTGAGCGACATAACGAAGTGTTACGCGAGGGTGGCGAAAAATTTCGCCACCATGCGGCTCTAATATTCCTGCAGCAATCTTTAACAGAGTCGATTTTCCACAACCATTACGGCCCACCAGGGCAATACGCGCTCCCTGCTCAACCGATAAACAGGCTTGGTTGAGCAAAGGCGTTATCCCAAAGGTTAGGAAAATGCGGTCAAGCCGCAGCAATGGCACCGCCATTAACGAACGCGGCGCGGACAAGGTGCTTGATGCATCACCCCTCTTGCATCACGATAGGTACATAATTGACGTACTGGGACTCTTTGCGCACAAGGTGCTTGGTAAACATATCCTCTGCGAGAGCGATATGTACACAATTGTGAGGCTTGTCTTTGTTGTCTTCTTTGATTTGCAGCCTCACCCGTTATTGTTCCAGCCAAAGCCCCAAATGCCGCACCCGTAAGCGCTGCTCCAGGTGTACTTCCACCAATAGCAGTACCTGCCAAGGCACCAATTGCTGCGCCCCCTACACCGTAACGAGCAACACGTTCATCAGTTGTCGTACAAGCCACCGAACTAAAACCAATCGCAGAAACGACGGCCACTTTTAAAATTGATTTTAACATAGCAAAACCTCTCCTTCTCAAGATCAATACATAATATATCAATACATAATATATTGTTATATATCGTTTATGTCGGCACTCAATCACTAAGCCCCCCCCTGCCTTATTCAAAATATTTGGAAGAGCTTTACGAAATAGGCACAGACGCTAATAATATAGCTTTTCCAGAACCTAAATGGCAAGAAAAGGTTCCACAAATACGGTTAGAAAGTGTTAAAGAAGAGCCAAATGACACATTTTTATCACAAATTGGCCATTTTACTCCTTCAAGCGTTAAGCCTTGTAAGTCAGAAAAACCAATAAGACTAAACAAACATCCTTCAGGCAAATCATATGACACAAGTTTTGGCAAAACCGGCCAACCTTCTTCCAAACCGCTTGTCAACAACACTGAAACACCTTTCTCAGCCATCATCAACGCTTGCGTCATATGAGAAAGGCTATGATCACTTCGCTCTCCTCCCAAAGCTCCGCACAAAATCAGCTTTTTAGCCCCCTTTTGTAATGCTCTTTCACAAGCCAAAGCACTATCTGTCATATCTTTATCAGAGGGAAAAACTTCACGCGGAACATGGCTATATTTATTGATCAGAGTCTGATCAGATGAATCAAAATCCCCTAACCATAACTCAGGCATCACGTTAAGTGCTGCCGCATGACGCATCCCACCATCCGCAGCAATCACCTGACTGTTTTGAATTTGATTAAGCAAACGATCAGTGATAAAAAGATCTCCATTTAACAATATTGTAAATGTTGTCATGCCATATTTTGCCTTTCACAAAATTCCATTTTCTCTCATCCCCCTTTATCCATGAGAGTTATTTTTATAAACAATAACCATGATGTAGCCAAACAAATCCTTAATCCCTAAAGCTTCGCTCAAAAAAACACACGACACAAAGATACCCATGAAATTTGCCACATTACACCGCAGAGCTAACCTGCACCGCGATCCAACACTCTCCATTTTTCAACGAAGTTTTCTTTTTCGCTCTCCCCCGTATAAAGCAACTTTCATCAGTTTAATGCTTCTCCTTTCTGCTTGCCATACGCCTCTTTCTCAAAATGATAGGCTCTCTTCCAGTTCTTCTGAAACAATCAAACGTACCGACAATCATAATATCTATGTCACATTAAGCACACTGCAACACCCCCGTATTTTACAAATGTATGGTGGCGCCTATCATGATACAAAACTTGAACGCTTTTTAGCAAAAATTATCCGTAAACTAACCATTGCATCCCACCATTCTCCTCAAAGCTATTCTGTCACAATTTTAAACTCAGAAAATGTCAATGCATTTGCACTCCCCAATGGCTCGATCTACATCACCCGTGGTATGCTAGCACTTGCCAATGATTCTTCAGAAGTTGCCGCAATTTTAGCCCATGAAATGGCCCATATCAGAGCCAATCATGGTATTTTACGCCTACAAAAAGAAGCCCAATTGAAGAAGATGACAAATCGCATGTCTCCACATCTTTTTTCTTCTATAGGCAAAAATCGCAATCCCATACACAACAAGCAACAACTTGCACAATTTTCCCGTAATCAAGAGCTGGAAGCAGATTCCCTTGCCCTCGAAATGCTCCAACAAGCAGGGTATGATCCCTTTGCTTCACCGCGCTTTCTTCAAACAATGGAAGCCTATAGTGCTTTTCAGAATATTTCTGGCACTAAAAATGGCTCCTTAGACTTTCTAGCGTCTCACCCAACCACCCCTCAACGCATTCGACTTGCGATAGAAAAAGCCCGTAAAATCAATCAACAAAACAATGGAAATACAGATCGTGATTCTTTTCTCAAAAGCATTGATGGCATGACTTTTGGAGGAAGCTTTTACACAGGATTTGTACGTGGCAACGAATTTATTCATCCGCAATGGCGCATCGCTTTTTCTGTTCCCAATAATTTTACAATAGAACATTCAGCACAAACCGTTTGGGCCAGCGGCCCCAATAAAATTGCGATTCGCTTTGATGCCATTCCCCGTCCAGCGAAAATGTCTGCAAGTGATTATTTGAAAAGCGGATGGATTATTGGGCTAGACCCATCATCTATCCGCCCCCTCACAATTCAAGGGCTCCCTCATCAAGAAAATTTACTTGCAGCACAAGCGCGCGCAACTCATGAGCAATGGCAATTTGATGTCGTTGTCATTCTGTTTAATAATCATATTTTTCGTTTTCTAACGGCAGCGCCCTATAATTCTCAAAATTTTGCAGAAATTGCCCAAAAAACGGTCCAAAGCTTTCACCCTCTCTCAACTTTAGAGTTAAAAAAATTGCAACCCTTAAAGATCAGTATTATCCGCGTTAAACAAGGAGAAAATATTGCAAACCTTGCCAATAAAATGCAACACACACCAAACAAAGAAAAGCTCTTTCGGATTCTCAATGCCCTCTCACCAACTCAAACATTACGCGCAGGTACAAAAGTAAAAATTGTCACCGAATAAATCTCCTTTTTCATCTGCGACAACCTTGATTCTTTGTCTCTCTTTAATCACGCCCCCAAGCCTATTCGCAAATGCAACCAGGCTTCATGATAACCCTACGTCTCCACACACCAATACCCCCTAAAAAGCCTATTGTAGCTTATATAGGACGAAGATCTTCTAAAATGAACGTGTCAAGAAAAGCAGAATGTAATTTCTGCACAGACCTTCTCAAACAAACATCACCCTCCAATCTTCTTCTACGCATAAAGACGGCTCAATACGCCCCACAAGGAGGCGTATGACTTGATAAAGCAAACTGAACCCTCAACCAGAGCTTCATCATGCCATACGCCCCCGCACTTACCCCCTCACAAAGTCTTTCACGGCTTATATATCGTAAGCATCTTCTGAATGAACCGTAAGGAGAGCAGAACGCAATTTCTGCAAAGCGCGTGCTTCAATTTGGCGCACGCGTTCTTTCGAAATGCCTAATTTTTCACCCAAAACTTCTAAAGTAGCCCCCTCTTCATTTAAGCGACGAAAGCGAATAATTTCCAACTCCCGTTCGTTGAGAATTTGCAACGCATCGTAAAGCCACTGTGTACGGCGTTGACCATCAATCACTTGCTCAATTAAAGCATCAGGAAGCGGACTCTCATCAACCAAGACATCCATCTTCGCAATGGGATTATCACTGTTTTCAGAAACAGAAACACTCAAAGAATTATCCGAACTGGAAAAACGAAAATCCATTGTTTCCACATCACGTACCGAAACACCCAGCTTTTCAGCAATTGTGCGAAAAATATCCTGTTTTGATAAAGCACTATCATCTTGCACCAGTTTTGCGCGCAAACGCCGTAGATTAAAGAAAAGTGCTTTTTGCGAAGAACTGGTTCCCCCTCGAACAATGGACCAATTTCGCAAAATATAATCTTGGATAGAAGCCCGTATCCACCATGTTGCATAAGTTGAAAAACGCACTTCCCGATCAGGTTCAAAACGTGCAGCAGCTTCCAACAGTCCCACATATCCTTCTTGTACCAAATCCCCTAGGGGCATTTTGAAACGTTTAAAGCGGTTTGCAATAGCAATCACCAAACGCATATGAGCTGCGGCAATTTGATGCATGGCATCATCATCGCGTTTATCTTTCCATCGCAGAGCCAAATCATGCTCTTTTTGTCGTTCAAGATAAGGTGCTTGCATAGCAGAACGCATCATATTCCGTCCTAAGCTTTTGTCTGCATCGCTATAATTTTTGCTGCTTTTATAAACAGCATTTGAAAGATTACCCATAATAACCCCTTGCGATTAAAATTATCAAAATTGATTTGGTAACGACATCATTGTTCTTTCTTAAGTTCTTTCTTAAAAAGAACTCAAAAGTTGTCCACTTCTGAGCTCTCTACTTTAGCGTGTAAATTTATAATCGCAATTGTTTTTTTTAGTGTTATGGTAAAACTTCTTGTCATAAGACATAATTTCACCTGCAAAATACCCCCCGATATGCCTGTTAGTCTATGAAATATTTGAAAAAAAACTTTCTCTTCACTTTTCATGACAAAACAGCAAAAAAAATAAAATGCTCAGACAAAATACATGCTGTTTTTTTGATGATCGATTCCATTTCCTTTTAATTTTAGAGAATCTGTTTACGCTTTTTACGCTTTCAGCTTTACATTACAACTAATAAGTGTAATCTACAAATATAAATTATCCCAACTGAATGAAAACTGAATAAAAAAGCAGCCTCTAAGTTTTAAAGACGCAAAAAGAAACATCAAAAAACGACAAGAATGATTGAAGCAAGCGCAACAAACGTGTTAAAGAAAGAACAGCATTATGGAGTTGTCGCAAAAGGCTTTTTACCAGTATCACACTGAGAAAGAAAATGATCATGGATAGCAATATTGTTCCACAGAATGAGATTATTCAGGATGATATTCTCATTGAAAAATATGGAAGGGGTAGATTTGAGGGTTTTCGTTTTTATGCCAACAAAAACAATACCGATCAAACAGCTGAGCATCAATGCTCAATAGAGAATGAAAATTTGATTCTTGCGTTTTCCAAACGCGCAACGCGTTTTTGTGCTTGTGCAAATGGTGATTTTTCCCTCAGTTCTGATGGCATTGTGCGCTGGATTGGTCAACCTGTGGGGCAACTTGTTGCGACAGAAGATTTTTTCAAACCCAAACTGATTGTTTTAGCAGACACGCAACTCATCGGAGAATCCCGCGATAACGTCATAAAACGATTAGAGCGTTTTGTAACCTTTCATTTTGAAACGGCTTTAAAACCCCTATTTGATTTGCGCAATGCCGATAATTTAACAGATTCAACCAATAATCTTGCTTTACAACTGGTTAACGCTTTAGGGGTTTTACCCCGCCGCGAAGTTTTAGACCTTGTCAAAAACCTTGCGCAAGAATCCCGTGCTATACTTCGGCGTTTAGGGGTGCGTTTTGGTGCTTTTCATATCTATATTGCCGGAATGCTTAAACCCACTCCGGTACAAGCCATTACTCTTTTGTGGAACCTTCAAAATGCAGGACAAGACCAAACGGGTTTGGATGAAATTTTTACAGCGCTATCTGCTGGTCGTACCTCTTTAATTGTTGACCCTACCTATAACCGCCAATTTTATCAATTAGCTGGTTACCGGATTTTAGGACAACGTGCTGTACGGGTTGATATTTTAGAACGTCTTGCCAATCTCATCCGTCCCGCCCTTCAGTGGAAACAAGGAAGTGATTCCAAACCTGATGGTGCCTATGATGGTAAAAGTTTTTTTGTGACCCCAGCCATGATGTCCATTCTTGGAGCCAATGGAAACGATATGGAAGAAATCCTCAAAGGACTTGGCTACCAATCATACAGCATCAGCAATACTGTTTTTGAACAAAATCTTCTTGCACGGCAATGCTCTTTTCCTGTGACTGTGACAACACAAGAGGTTCAACCCGCAGAATGCGTTGGTAGTCTATGGCAAACAATCAGAACTTCACAAACAACACAAGAAGAAAAAAATGCTTCACCTCTGAAGACTTTATCTTCTCATATTGAAAAACACCCCCATAAAACCAATCATTTACCAGCCGCTGAACCTGTTGGAAACTTTGCCAAGCCCCCCTTCTCTAAAGCAGAAGATAAAGTTATTTTATTATGGCATTATAGGCATCAATTTCACCATCACACACAAAAAAAACGAGATAAATCTGGACATAAGTGGAAAAATAAACTGAAGAGTTCTATGAAAACAGGGGACAATGCGAATGAAAATTCCCCTCAAGAGGCCCCTTCACCAACAAAACGTTCTCATAAGTTCCATAAACCCCAAGACAAGCGTGGAAATTATAAGCCTTTTCAAAAAGAAAAGCGTCTTAACCCTGATTCACCTTTTGCAAAATTAGCTGTGCTACGCGATCAACTCACCAACCATAAAGACACACACACACTGTCCTCTAAAGAGCATTAAAGTAACAAATGGAGTTTGATCTTGACCCACGTCGTAACCGACAACTGCATTCACTGCAAATATACGGATTGCGTTGAAGTTTGTCCTGTTGATTGTTTTTATGAAGGTGAAAATATGTTGGTCATTCATCCTGATGAATGCATCGATTGTGGTGTTTGTGTGCCCGAATGCCCAGCAGAAGCCATTATACCGGATACAGAACCAGGACTCGAAAAGTGGTTAGAACTTAATCTTCATTATGCAAACAAATGGCCCAATTTAACTACAAAAAAGGAGCCTCTTCCTCAAGCAAAAGAAATGGATGGCGTTCCAAACAAATTAGAAAAGTATTTTTCAGAAAACCCAGGAACTGGAGAAGAGTAATGCTACAATGTATAGCGCTCTCCTTCAACAATTAAAGGACTTCTCTTGTAAAAATAAAAAATCCTCAAGCGAAATGATTGATTCTTTTGAAGTTTGATGTTAGTGTTATTCTAACATGATCATCTTTCTAAGTATTTTTCTTTGCTTTTTTAGTAAAGCAATGTATTTTTTTTGGATTTAAAAGTACTCAGCTTTTATGCTCACTTAATTGGTACAATATACTTGGTTAAAGAAAACTCAACCCTCAGGTTTATAACCTGTTTTCCGATGCATTTGTTGATCATAAGGGAGTAAACTAAGATTATGGCATCCCAACATGGAACGTCCTCAAAGACTAAAGAATTTGCAACCTCTGAATATATCGTCTACCCCACACATGGCGTAGGACAAATTATAGCGATTGAAGATCAAGAAGTTGCTGGACATAAATTAAAACTTTTTGTCATTCATTTTGCAAAAGATAAAATGGATGTCAAAGTCCCTATTGCAAAAGCCCTTTCCGTTGGAATGCGTAAATTATCTGCTGGAGATTCCGTCGAACGCGCATTAAAAGTTTTACGCGGAAAGGCACGCGTTAAACGAACCATGTGGTCCCGTCGTGCTCAAGAATATGATGCTAAAATCAACTCAGGAGATCTTATTTGTATCGCTGAAGTAGTCCGTGATCTTTTTCGCTCTAACCTACAGCCTGAACAATCCTATTCTGAGCGTCAACTTTATACCGCTGCTCTTGAAAGAATGGCCCGCGAAATTGCAGTTATTAATAGCCTTTCTGAAACAGAGGCGATTAATCTCATCGAGATGCACCTTTCCAATAAGCCAAAACGTGAATTTAAAACTGAAAGAGAAGAAACCACTGAAAGCAGTAAAGCTGTCTACGCGGCGTAATACACCCTTCCATAACAACAAGATATTTTAATAAAACCAGCTTTTTGCTGGTTTTATTTTTTTATCATCCTCTGTATTCTCAAGGATAAAGTTTCTTAAAGCACCAATCAACGCTCTAACTTTTTGACAAATCGCAGTCGCCACCGCTTCATACGTTTTACTTCATAGCGCGCTTATTAACTAATCATCATAAAATATCATTTTTATATTCAATCATCAGTCTGAATATAGAAAGATTCTCTCCCATTAAACCATTCAAATGACTCCTTCATACATCCCATACAATTCAACATATTGACTTATAAAGATAATTTATCATTTTTTCTTATATCGAATGCTCCTTAAATATCGTAAGATTCTCTTATTTCCAACCTATTCCACTATTCTATATTGAATCAATTAAAAATACTCGCTTACCCGTTACAAAGGAGAGATCATGTGAGTAAAAATTTTACAAAAAAGGCATGTCTCTTATGAACCGTTTCAAGAGTCAAAAGCTATTTTATTTGCGCCCCCACGAGCTCACAAAGTGTATGACAGTACTAGCTTGCGCTTTTATGAAGCCTTAAGGTAAATAAGTTTTATATTTTTTCATGGGGCTTGTTATACCCTTCACGAAGCATTGTCGAAAAATGGGCTGAAAAGCACGTTGCAAGAGATTCTTAAAAAAATACGTAAATATTGCAATACAAGGATATCTCTTTTGGGATGTTTTATTTTACATGATGGTTGTGATCTCATCAAAGAGCAAGAAAATCACCTCCCACAATAGAATCATCTCTCGCAGAAAAATCTACCCCTCTCCAGGAAGCAAAAAATGCACGCTTGAGAGCGTGCATTCACCCAAAAATCAAAGGAAACCTAAGCATAGAAGAGAGATAAAAGACTAAAGTCTTAAACCCTAAAATGGAATGTCCACGATACATTCCCGTTTTTTTAAATTAATAGCCTCTTTTCAAATTAATAGCATGAGGACGGCACAAGCTCACCCCAACAGCCATCTCAAAGCAGAAAATGCACGCCCGAGAACGCGCATTCACCAAGAAATCAAAGGGAACCTAAGCATAGAAGAGAGATAAAATATTCAATCCTTAACCACTAAAACGGAACGTCCACGATACATTCCCGTTTTTAGATCAATATGATGAGGGCGACGCAACTCACCAGAATTTTTATCCTCGATATAAGTCGGCGCCTTCAGAGCATCAGCCGAACGGCGCATGCCCCTCTTCGCTGGAGAGGTTT
The DNA here is from genome assembly GCF_902162175.1 of Bartonella saheliensis. Lineage (NCBI taxonomy): Bacteria > Pseudomonadati > Pseudomonadota > Alphaproteobacteria > Hyphomicrobiales > Bartonellaceae > Bartonella > Bartonella saheliensis. The sequence continues at coordinate 26,199 of NZ_LR607198.1, read as the reverse complement.
TTCGTTTAGGTACAGCCATAAAAAGACACTCCAAATCCATTAAAACAGAAAAAGCAATGTCAAAAATGACAATGCTTCATTTAAAAACACCATAAAATTTGAAGGCATTATATACTGATAAAAAAGAAGAGGCAATGTCAAAATGATCTTCCTCTTAGCAAAAATAACCTTCCTTTTATCAAAAATGATATTACAATGACCAAATGAAGAGCAAAAACACCACAAAATTTATGCGTTTTATACACCCATGAAAGTATTTTCATAAAGCTAACATTTAATTTTTTATTTGGCATTATCTTATTTGGCCTTAAAAGGGATTTGCGCATACAGTAAAAATACGCATGATAAAGAGAAATTGATTTTTAATAAAAACCTACGCCCATTGATGAAAACAAAAAAAGCAATAGCCTCTCTTTTTGAACGTCATCATTTTATTTTCATAAAAACAAAGGAAGCAAGAATGCACGAATTTACCACCCTTCTTGCAAAACATGGTCAAAGCGTTGAAAATCGACTGAGCACACTGCTCAGTGATCACATCCAAACTGGTGAAATTTCACGCCCTGAAAACCTCATCAAAGCCATGCGCTATGGGGTGCTAAACGGTGGAAAACGCTTGCGTCCTTTTCTTGTGATTCAAAGTGCTGCACTTTTTGATATCCCTGTAGAGCATTCGCTTGATATTGCATGTGCCTTAGAATGTGTTCACTGTTATTCGCTCATTCACGATGATCTTCCAGCCATGGATAATGATACCCTCCGACGCGGAAAACCCACTGTCCACATAGAATTTGATGAAGCAACAGCAATTCTAGCAGGCAATGCTCTCTTGACATTTGCCTTTGAAATTATTGCCCATAAAGCCAATGCACTGTCTACAGAGATAAGAATAAAATTGATCACAGCCCTTGCACAATCAGCTGGACTTGGTGGTATGCTAGGAGGGCAAATGCTAGATCTTGAAGCTGAAAAAAGACCACAAGAAAGTACTGACATCATCACCCTACAACGCATGAAGACAGCTTCTCTGATAAGCTTTGCTTGCCAAGCAGGCGCCATCATTGGCAATGCACCAGAAGAATTATCGACAAAGTTGGCGTCTTTTGGGACCTATCTTGGTTTAGCCTTTCAATTAACCGATGATCTTCTTGATGTTACGGCCAACACACAGACTTTAGGAAAAACCGCTGGGAAAGATGAAACAGCACAAAAGGCAACTTTTGTTCGCCTTTATGGCATTGAAGAAACCCAAAAAAAGCGAGATGCCCTCATCACAAAAGCAGAAGCTCTCTTACACCCTTTTGGTATCAAAGCACTCCCTCTCCAACAAGCAGCGCGCTTTAGTGCAACACGCAAAAATTAACGTCATCCGCCCTATTATATTCCGCTCTATTGTACAGAGCCTACACCATCCTCTTTGTTAAATATCCAAGAGATTTTTTTAAAAATCTTACCATTGATCTCCATGATATTATTGCTCCCATCATTCAATAGATATAACAAACCTTGAAAAGGTCCATTAAAACAAGCACATGAATTTATAAAACACACATGTAATAATAATCTCATTGAACTTTTTTGCGCGTTCCTTCTAAAAAAAATACAGCCAACAAGTAAATCAATAAATAAAGAGCAAAAATATAAACGAGTGAGAAAAAGCCAAACCTATTGACCATAGAGGCACTCATATAAAAAAACACCAAGAGACTCAGTCTTCCAACGGTTGACAAAAAAGACTCGTATGTCGCCCTGAAATGATCACTCATACAATCATGTAGAATAACTTCCACACGCAGATAGCTATACTTAATGAGATAAAAAATCATACAGACTAAAATGACAGCAATTTCTTTTCTTGGTTCAAAGAAAGCCACTGTAAAAATTAGTGAAACAGAAAGAAACAACAATAAAGCAAAATTTATCTTCTCGCTTAGTTTTGTAAAGAGAAAACTCGCCAAGAGCTGAGAGAGTAATATCAGTGAAAATGTCACCCCAAGTTCAAAATAAGTGACATGAATATGATGATCTTTAAAGATCCACTGCCAATATTGCGAAAAGATATTGAAAAAAATCAATGAAAAATAAAAGCATAAAGAGATATAAGGAACTTGAACAAAAATAGAGACCATCTCTTTAGCTTCACAAGCAAGAAAATTTGCCTGAAGAAAGCTCACTTTATTTGGTCTTTTCTCTCCTTTGAGGTCATCAAGAAAAAACAAACCAAAGAATGTTGTCATCAACATTAAAAATGCCGCGATATACCATATATATTGGCTCGAATAATCAGCAAAATAAGCACCAATCAAACTAAAGATAAACATGCCAATGTAATTATATTGAGAACTTAATCCCAGCACTTTTTTAGTCGATGTCACTTTTGCTTTTGCATACTGAACAAGTAAAGCATTATAAGCCCCCGCAATCAATGTCAGCGACACTGCATTAAAAGATTCAGCCACAAGAAAACCGTAAAAGCTTGTAGAAACGCCCATAAGAAAGAGCCATATAGCAGCAAAAGCCGCCGCTAAAACGATTGATATTTTATAACTTTTTCGATCGGCAAAATACCCCAGAGGAATATCGGTCACCATCATAATAAAAGCCTGAAATGACTTAATGATCCCGATATCAATAAGTGTTAAGCCTTTTTCAAGCATATAAAAGACAATAAAGGCGCCTGTTAAAATTCTTATACCGTTAAATAAAAAGCCAAAGGCTAATATATTGGCCATTCATTCCCCCAATAGCGCCCAAAAAGGCATCCATATACATCATTTTATAGAAAAATAAAAGCTGATCTTTTACGACGAATAGGGCAATATCCGCTATAAAAATCTTCAGTTTTATCAATTTTATATCCAGAAAAATGCCCAAAAGACCAAAGGAAAGAATGAAACACGTTTTTTCTATAATTTGACTTTTGTCAAAGTCTATTATTCCACGAACGCAAGAACCGCCAACGAGCCATCATCCACATTTAAGGATCTAATTAAAATCTTCATATCGTTTTGCTGAATAATCTTAACAAACTCAAACGCATCGATATCAGTCATAGGCTTCTAATACCATGCATAAAAGCTGGTTTTCCTTAAGATCATCAGCAGTGTAATAGCTTTCACCCTACAAAGCAACCTATTACAACAATACATTGATTTATAATCATCATTCATTGTTTTGCATGTCGAATGAGCATCCTGAATATTGTAAAATCCTTTCACCCACTCATAGTGCATCAATTCAAATCACTTACCTGCCCTCACAAGCGAGGGAGACATGTGAGTAAAAACATTACAAGTCACAACTCAAATGTCTCTTATGGTACCATCTCAAATCTTAAAAACTGCATGGAAGCAGGCACAAGTATGATGCTGCGGATTGTTCTTTTATTAAACTTAAAAGACGAGAGGGAATTGTATAAGTTTTATACCCTTTACGAGAACTTTACCATTATAGCATCTCATAAACCCCATCGTGAAATGGAAACCTTAAGAGATATCTTTTTAAAACAAGGGATCTTCTTTATTTCAACCTTGTGCAATTATTTAACCTTGTCCAAAGCGTTTATGAATATAATCACTCAAAAGCCCTTCGAATTCTTCAGCAATGTGATCACCCCGTAAAGTTTTTACCTTTTGTCCCTCAATAAAAACGGGTGCGGCTGGACTTTCTCCCACTCCAGGCAATGAAATTCCAATATCCGCATGTTTTGATTCCCCTGGACCATTGACGATACATCCCATCACAGCAACCTTCAAACTTTCAACTCCAGGGTATTTTTCACGCCAAACGGGCATATTTTTGTGTAAATTTGTTTCAATTTTTTGTGCCAATTCCTGAAAGACCGTTGAAGTTGTACGTCCACATCCAGGGCAAGCTGCAACCACGGGGAGAAATTGCCGAAACCCCATTACTTGCAAAAGTTCTTGCCCCACTTTTACTTCTCGTGTTCGATCCCCACCCGGTTCCGGCGTTAAGGAAATCCGTATTGTATCGCCAATCCCTTGCTGTAATAAAATGCCCAGAGCCACCGAAGAAGCCACAACCCCCTTCGTTCCCATCCCTGCTTCTGTTAAGCCTAAATGAAGAGCATAATCACAACGCTCTGCCAAGGCAATATAGACAGCAATAAGATCTTGAACATCACTCACTTTAGCAGAAAGAATAATTTTATCACGCCCCAATCCCATCTCTTCAGCCCAAAGAGCCGACTTTATAGCCGATTGCACAACCGTTTCCCGCATTACTTCAGCAACCGATAAAGGATTTTCTTGTCTCGCATTTTCATTCATAAGCTGTGTTAACAACGCATTATCAAGAGAGCCCCAATTCACGCCAATGCGAATAGGTTTATGATAACGACAAGCAATCTCAATGATTTCGGCAAATTGACGATCTTTTTTTGCACCAAAACCTACATTTCCAGGATTGATGCGATATTTGGCAAGTGCTTCAGCACACGCTGGATGCTCTGATAAAAGCTTATGGCCAATATAATGAAAATCCCCAACCAATGGGACAAAAAATCCCAACCGCTCCAATCGCTCACGTATCTTGGGGACAGCTGCCGCCGCTTCATCACGATCAACGGTAATACGAACCAATTGTGAGCCCGCTTGCCAAAGAGCAGCCACTTGAGAAACGGTTGCATCAACATCAGCAGTATCTGTATTGGTCATTGACTGGACAACTATCGGGCTCTGCCCCCCGACCATTACATCACCAACAGCGACACCAACAGAGTAACGACGCTCAAGAGGTTTCGATAAAAAATAGGTCGTGCTCATCAAGTCCTCAAATTTTTAAAATCCGCACTATCAGTCATCATTGACATTGACTTTCTCCGCGCTTCAAAGGACGAAAATACACCGCCCACCAATCTTAACAGATTGCTTAAAGTTCCATCTCTTCCCCCTGATGCAATTTAAGCCCATAAGCGAAGTCCATTTCATAAATACCTTCGATAAATCCTACCACGCCTGCTCACATTCATAGTTTTACACTTGGTTACTTCAAAAAGAAACTGAAATCAGATAAAGACAAGACCGCATTTTTAAGTGGCACCCTATACCTTACATCCACGTCATCGAAAAACAATATTTACAACACAACAGATAACGCTTACCACAGCACAATTTTTAAAAATGCACGAAAGGTATCACCTAATTAAGACAACATATTGATTTATAATAACCTCTTTTTTATAAATTTGAATAGAAAACTTAAACATCGTCAGCTTCTCTCATTTCAAATTTATTCATCATCAATCAAAGTTATATCCCTTACACACTTAAAAGCGTCCATGGAGATAAAACTAAAAAAGTAAAAATAGCTTGAGAAACTGTCTTCAAAAGCAATCACAACACTCTAAAACAAGTACAAGAAAATGAAGCACCAATTTGATTCCTTTATGAAATAATGATGGAAATACGCGATAAGCTTGATACCTCTCACGAAGGATTCTTCTTTGCAAGAGATTTTATCTTATATCCTTTAGCTTCCTCATCATGAAATGAACGCAAGTCCGTTAAGAAACGCCTCATTAAACCCACACACTTAAATTTCACCTCACCCCCCAGCCACATAATCAATGCAACTTTTCAATTTTTAAGCCGTTATAGCAAAACCCCAAACATAATTCCAACGATCATGCAACAATTTAACACATGAAGGAGTCAACAGATGTGTCTATTTTCAACCAATGCCAAAAATGCTAAAATTAAAAAACGTATTGCACAATTAAAAAGAGAGCTGGTCCCCGTAAATCGCTGGAGTTCTCAAAATGATCGCTTTGAAAATATTTCTGAGCTGTTTAACACGTGGAAACAAAAGGGGCGTCACGCACTTTATCACCTCAACGAACAGGCAACAGAATTAAAGAAAAAAGCAAAAGAAAACCCTAAAAAAACCCTCGCATTAGCTGCAGGATTAGTTTTAGCAAGCGTCTTACTCATACGCAAAAATTACGAACACCAATAATTTCCCCCTTTTCATGCCCGATTCAAAGCGGGCATTTTTTTATCGTTGATAAAGCATAATACTTGACACCCCCTAACCTTACGCGCCCAAAGAACAAATTTTTCACCCCGCAATCTATCATCCAGCTTTTCATCAATGCAATCTCTCAAACATGCAATCACACGACCACACCCAAAAGAAATAGTATTTCTAAAGAAAGCAAACTCTGCCATGGATATGCAGCCCATACGAATATTTAGTGTGTTAAATACACCTACCCCCACCTTAAAAGAGGGAATATTCATGGTAAAATTAAAATAACAATCCAATTTATGCTCAAACTTCCCCAAGCTTCATTGTAGATATAGCCTGAAAATAACACGTTCATATTGGAAAAAATTATACTTTTACTTTATGTATTTTTGCTTATCATTTTAATTGGGGAAAGGGAGAGAAATATTTTGATATCGAAGACTCACACGCCTCTCACGAACAGATGTTTTTTACAAAAATTTGCCTTGAGACAAAAGGAATGTTTCGTAACAGCCGCGTGTATAGCACCCTTTAAATTTCAAATACATGCCTTCACAGTAATGCTTCCATTTTTTCTCAATGAACTTTGCCAAAACATAGAACAAATAAGATAAGCTATTTATAAAAAAGTGCGTGAAAAACAAAAAGCCATTCAACAGCTCATTGAGTAACTTAAAAGTCCTAGAAATGCTGATCAAGCTCAATCCCTTCAAGCACAATAAGAAACCCCGCAGGTTTATGAATGCGCGCTCTATAAATACAAGCTTTGGCAATAATCACAAGGAACAGAAGAATATGAAAAGTGGAAAGCTAACGCTGAAAAGAGAAGAGCTGAAAGTGAAGCTAGAACTTGAAGAATTACAGCGAATACAAGAAGAGAATATTCGCAAAATGGTTGGACCTAAAGAACAAACTGAAAAACAACAAGAAAACGACTAAATCAGAAAAATATTTATGGCAACATTGCCTTTAGCTTGATTAATCAGAATTGATTATAAAAAATCATAACAAAGCACAATTTTTAAATTGTGCTCAAGTTTCATAGAAATAAAAAAGAGGAAATAGATTATTAGCAATAGAATAATGCTTTTAAATGCTCTTCAAGAACTTATCAAAGCACACAAGTAAAGAGAAGATTATTTAAAGAATAATAGAAAAAAGATATATTAACCTAAAGAGAGAACGGTTTAATCCCTTACAATGATGATAAACAACACCACGTCTTTTATTTGTATTATCTATTCTGATAACCGCATCTTGTACAGCCTATTTATAGATTACAATGTTATACATCCGTCCCTGTAAAGCTATAGCGATATAATTTTCAAACTTAGTATTTTTGTTACATACACAACACACACCTCTAGCTATGAGACTTGGATCAGAGAGATAAGCCTTATACTCTTGCACATGTCCCACAAGAAATACACTCAAATAAAAAACAAGCACCTCCCCCGCACCTGAAAGGACGAAAATTTCATCCAGCTCTGATACTCATCTGGCATCTTGTCCAGCCAAGCCTCTCTCACTGTTCACCCATACCGTCCCACATCACCCTACCTCAAAGGATGCTGTTGCGAGAATATAGCAAAGCACCTTATCAATCCTCCCTTCGACTGAGCTATTTTAAAAGAAATAGAAGGGATTAAAGAAGCATGCGCTTTAATGTTCTTTAGAGCATTATTTTACATCATGCCCAATGAGAGTTTTAAGAGCTTTAAGAGATAGATCATCGCAAACCAAACGAAATCTTCTAAAGTAAACAACCACTTGCTATAAGAAAATGGTACAAAAATTAAATTGAAAAAACCCAAAATTTTATCCTCCAGAATCAACCCGCTGCGAAGTATCCACATACGTAACCACAGACATCCCAGGAATGAGCTTTTCAACCCCTTCCTGACCAGGATCTAAAGCAATCCGTACTGAAATACGTTGCGCAATTTTGATAAAATTACCAATTGTTGTATCCGTTTTTAACAATGAAAACTCTGAACCTGTCGCAGGAGCAAAACGAACCACACGCCCTGTTAACTTTTTGTTGTTCAATGCATCAACAGAAAAAACAACCGGTTGTCCCACACGCATCTGAGAAAGTTGCGTTTCTTTATAATTAGCAATAATCCAAATATCATCAGAAATGACCGAGACCAATTGCGTCCCGGGCATAACATATTGTCCTACCCTAGCGCCAACCAATCCAATATAACCTGTTCGAGGCGATAAAATCTTTGTATGATCGAGATTGAGTTTTGCCAACTCAACCCCCACCTTTGCGCCCGCAACTTCTGACTGTAAACTTTGCCGTTCAAGATTTAATTGTTTTTGCAACTGCCGTTTTGTTTCCAATGCCGCCAAGAGTTGTGAAAGAGGACGTGAAACAGTACTTGCCGCATCACCAAAGCCTAACTTTTTATCAGGAACAACATTGGAGAATGCTCGTGAACGGGCCAATTCGACTTCTGCTGTATTAATTTCACCCTGCAAAAGCTGTGCTTGCAATTCAATACTGGCCAATTTTGCATTTTTTGAATCGAGAACAGCCTGTGCTCGTGCAAGCTGTTGACGAAAAAGAGAATCATCAAGCTCAAAGAGCAACATTCCCTTTTCAACGCGTTGATAATCTTGCACATAAATCCGTGCGATCACCCCAGAGATCTGTGAACTAACCAAAGTAACATCACCTTTAATGGAAGCATTATCCGTTACTTGAATGTTGCTCACAAAGGGAGGTAGTCTCCAAGCCCACAAAATCAGCAAAACCCCCATAGTACCTGACAGGAATGCAACAATCGTAGCCTTTGACCGTAATGCTTTTATCATTTTTTGCACCCCTCTTCTATGACATCACTTTTTTTCTAATGCACGCACAGAGCATGACTTAACAATCATTGTGACAAGAAAAATAACGAATACAACCATTGAAATATAAAAATAAAGCCGAAAAACGTCATCATAAGCAAAAATATTTGCTGTTAACTTAAATTTCTCTATCAATAGAGAAGTCCCCTGATCACTCCTCAAGCCATGAGCAACAGAAGCACCATAAGAAGGCGAAAATAAAGTATTCATCTCACCAGAAATAAGCGGATCAGTCACAACAATATTTTGTGTTAAGGATTCAAAATTCTTATGAGCAAAATAAAACTGCAGGCTGCCAAAAAAAGCCGACCCCATCAATCCCCCCGTTACTTGCGTGAGCAAAAAAACAGCAATAAAACTCAAAACATAACGCGGTCCTCGCTCACCAGCGATTACGAACCCCTTAAAAAGAGCAGGAGGCAAAAAAAGCGCATAACTAAAACTCACCAATCCTTGGCTCAACATCATGTCTTGTGGACGCGTTAAATGGTTTACACGACTATCTAAATAAGCGCCAAGTGCCAAACAACCCAAAGATAACAAATAAAAATAATCCTCACGCCCTGCCCGTAAAAAAAACACACAAACAGCCCCTCCTAACAGAGTCCCCAATGTCACTGCAAAATACATGGGCGCCATCTCGCGATTGAGCAAACCAAAAAGATTAAAAAAACCGAACGGCAAATTGGATCGCTCCAGCAAGAACACATGAAAAATCAACAAAATAAAAACAGATTGAATCATTTCTTTACTGAAGATCCAACGCAGATCAATCAATGGTTTTTCTCTATTAAGCTCAATCATAATAGCAACAGCCAAAGAGGAAATAGCCAGTGCGAGTCCCCAACCAATCCATGGTGCTTCATACCACCAATACAAAATGCCAACAGACATAATCACGGCATTAAGACCAAGACCAAGAGCAATTAAACCATAGCTTATCCAATCTAACTTTTGAATAACCTTACTCCGGACAACAGGGGTCAGGGGCAAAGTATAGATACAGACCAAACTGATGAGAACCAACCCCATTTCCAGAGCAGAAAGACTGGAAAAACCACCATTTTCCAGCAAATCAGGAGAAATCAAATGCGATAAAGGTGCTGCTAAAGCCGCATTCATATAATTTAAACTAAGACCAACAGTAAACTTCTTTGCCGGTGCAAAAGCCTCCATCATATAAAGCAACGCAAGCGAAGCCAAAGGTGCAGCAGCAATCCCAGCAAAAAAACGAATAATCAGTGCAGAACGCAAATCAGTCACAAAGAGCTGTAACGCGCAAACCAAAACGAAGCCAAGGATCGACAGTTCAGCAAAAGCACGCAAACCAAATTGATAGCGGATTTTGATCAACATAATCGCCACACTGACATTTGGTGCCATATAGGCTGCAACCAACCATGTCGTCTCGGCTAAAGTTGCGTGAAAATCACCGGTCAGATGAACAATATTAGACTGAACAATATTAGCCCCTAAGCCATAAGCCCATTGCAAAATAAGAGAAGCAAAAATATAAACAAAACATTTCGGCAAAGGTCCCGCAAAAACACGACCAGGACGAGGGAAAGGTTTTCCGCCCCTTTTAGCAGACACAACCGTACTCTTTTTTCCGCTCATGTCACCTTTTCCTAATATACCCTGCTACGCTTCTATCAACACAGAACCATCCGCTGACAATTGCTGGAAAAAAGCTTCGATTTTAGGATTATCCGCATCACTTGTTCCCCCCTCTAACGTCGCTTGAACCTGCAAGATCCGCTGTTCTAAGACATCAAAAGAAAGATGCTCCACCGCCACAACATGCTCGACCAATAAAGAGCAACTCGAAAAGGTAATATTTGCAACGCCTCCGTAAACAGCAAAGAGCTTTTCTCCCACAGGAGTGCGAACACGAACACTCCCCAACACAATGCTTGCCACCAATGGTGCATGATGTGCCATAACAGTCAAAGCACCTGAAGCTGAAGGAAGAACAACAGACACCACCTGCTCTGAAAATACAATCTTTTCAGGCGATACAAGCTCAAACAAAAAATGCTCTTCTCTATTGTTTTCCACAAAAGTCTCCACAATACCCACAAGGGCTCTTTGCCCTTTTTAACAACTTATCTTTTTCAACAACTTGCCCTTATTTAACGACAAATATTCACGACAGATTTTTCCTTAAACTAAGAAGCTTCTGATTTAAGAAGCCTCTGCCATGAGACGCTTTCCTTTTTCAATGGCTTCATCAATCGAACCTACCATATAAAAAGCAGCTTCTGGCAAATCATCATAATCGCCCGCACAAAGACCTTTAAAGCCTTTGATTGTGTCTTCCAAAGGAACGAGTTTTCCGGGCGACCCCGTAAAGGCTTCCGCCACATGGAAAGGTTGCGAAAGGAAACGTTCAATTTTACGCGCCCGTCCCACCAACAGTTTGTCATCTTCAGAAAGCTCATCCATCCCAAGAATAGCAATAATATCCTGAAGAGCTCTATAACGTTGTAAAATGGTTTGCACTTGACAAGCAACCGTATAATGTTCTTCCCCCACAATCAATGGGTCCAACATACGTGAAAAAGAATCAAGCGGGTCAACTGCTGGATAAATTCCCTTTTCCGCAATAGAGCGCGAAAGAACGGTTGTTGCATCCAAGTGGGCAAAAGACGTTGCCGGCGCTGGATCTGTCAAGTCATCCGCTGGAACATAAATCGCCTGAACGGAAGTAATAGAGCCTGTTTTTGTACTGGTAATACGTTCTTGCAAAGCGCCCATATCCGTTGCCAAAGTAGGTTGATACCCCACAGCAGAAGGAATACGTCCTAAAAGAGCAGATACTTCAGCCCCTGCTTGTGTAAACCGGAAAATATTATCCACAAAGAAAAGCACATCTTGTCCTTCATCACGGAAGCTTTCTGCAATAGTCAATCCTGAAAGAGCCACACGCGCACGTGCTCCTGGTGGTTCATTCATTTGCCCATAAACAAGCGCACATTTTGAGCCTTCTGTTGAACCATTATTTTCTTTTGGATTCACATTCACGCGGCTTTCGATCATTTCGTAATAAAGATCATTTCCCTCACGTGTCCGTTCTCCCACACCAGCAAACACGGAATAGCCACCATGTGCCTTTGCAATATTGTTGATAAGCTCCATAATGAGAACGGTTTTTCCAACACCAGCACCACCAAACAAGCCAATTTTCCCCCCTTTCGAATAAGGGGCTAACAAATCCACGACCTTAATACCCGTGACAAGAATCTCTGAAACAGTTGATTGTTCAACATATTCAGGCGCTTCTTGGTGAATAGAACGTGTTTTGGTTGAAGGGATTGGACCCACATTATCCACCGGCTCTCCAATCACATTCATAATACGTCCCAAGGTTGCTTCTCCTACAGGAACACTAATCTGTGCTCCTGTATCCACAACCTTTTGTCCGCGCATCAGACCATCGGTCGTATCCATCGCAATCGTACGCACAGTATTTTCACCCAAATGCTGCGCAACTTCTAACACCAATCGATTGCCTAAATTTTCTGTTTCCAACGCATTGAGAATATTTGGTAATGCCCCTTCAAATTGCACATCAACGACAGCGCCAATAACCTGCTTGATCTCACCAACAGCGCCTTTTGCACGCTCTTCTTTTTTCTCCGGCGCATCTTTAGCAACACGACGTGCAGGCGCAGATGAAGTCTTTACATCCACTTGAGATTTCGAAGCGTCTTTTTTCACACCGGAACGAGCAGCTGGTTTCTTTTTTTCACCTTTTTCTGCTCCCTTGCTTGAGGTTACTGCTTTTGCCATCAATTCTTACCTTTTCCATTTAAAGCGCTTCAGCGCCCGCAATAATTTCAATCAATTCTGTGGTAATTTGTGCCTGACGTTGACGATTATAAGCCACCGTCAATTTATTAATCATTTCACCTGCATTACGCGATGCATTGTCCATAGCTGTCATTTTTGCGCCCATTTCACCAGCAACATTTTCCAGTAAAGCCCGAAAGATTTGCACTGAAAGATTGCGTGGCACCAGCGCCTCCAAAAGAGAAGCAGCATCAGGTTCATACTCATAAACAATCGCCTCAGACACAATCCCCCCATTAATAATCCCTTGTGAACCTTTAGGCTCTGTTTGCTCCCCAACATCTATTGCTTCAACAGCGGCTTTTGGAGCCCCCATTGGAATCAAGCCAAAAGCTGTTGGACGTTGATTAATCACAGAAACAAATTCAGAATAAAACAACGTACAGACATCGAAAGCGCCTTCATTGAACAAATCAACAATGCGTTGACTAATCATCATCGCCTCTGCAAAACCAATTCGCTTTACAGCATGTAAATCAATGTGATCAATCATCAAACTTTTGTAATCACGCGATAAGATATCCGCACCTTTTTTGCCCACAGTGATAATTTTCACAATTTTACCAGCGGTCAACAGCGCTTTAATTTGCTCCCGAGCACGACGAGCGATTTGCACATTAAAAGCACCACATAAACCACGCTCAGCCGTACACACCACCAAGAGATGCACATCATCGCGCCCCGTACCACGCATAAGAGCCGGTGCATCAACACCATCCACATCAGAAGCAACACTGGTTAAAATATCAGCCATTCTCTTCGCATAAGGACGTGCCGATTGCGCTGCCTCTTGCGCACGATGCAACCGCGCTGCTGCAACCATTTGCATAGCTTTTGTAATTTTCTGTGTTGCTTTAACCGAAGCGATACGGTCTCTAAGATCTTTTAGTGAGGCCATTCAAACATTCCATCAATTCATCACGAAAAATTTTTCGCATAGGTGTTAAGAACAGTTATCAACTTATCTTTCAGTTCATCTGTTATTTGCTTTTGCTCAGCAATTGCTTTTAAGAGATCTTGATAATCACTGCGCAAAAGCACCAGAAGCCCTTGCTCAAACCGCGCAACATCAGAAACCGCTAGAGAATCAAGATAGCCATTCACCCCTGCGAAAATAACCACCACTTGTTCTTCTGTTTTGAGTGGAGAAAATTGTGGCTGTTTTAAGAGCTCTGTCAAGCGTGCTCCCCGATTTAAAAGCCGCTGGGTTGATGCATCCAAATCAGAACCAAACTGCGCGAAAGCGGCCATTTCACGGTATTGTGCCAATTCCCCTTTAATCGAGCCAGCAACCTGCTTCATGGCTTTAATTTGTGCTGCCGAACCAACACGCGAAACAGAAAGACCAACATTCACAGCAGGACGAATTCCCTGATAGAACAAATTAGTTTCCAAGAAAATTTGCCCATCAGTAATGGAAATCACATTCGTTGGAATATAAGCCGAAACGTCATTGGCTTGCGTTTCAATGACCGGCAAAGCTGTCAATGATCCCGATCCATTTTCCGCATTCAATTTTGCCGCCCGTTCTAAAAGACGTGAATGAAGATAGAAAACATCACCCGGATAAGCTTCACGCCCCGGTGGACGACGCAGCAAAAGAGACATTTGACGATAAGCCACTGCTTGTTTTGACAAGTCATCATAACCGATCAAAGCATGTTGCCCATTATCGCGGAAATATTCGCCCATCGCGCATCCCGCAAGAGGTGCAATAAACTGCAAGGGAGCAGGATCAGAAGCGGTTGCCGCAACAATAATAGAATATTCCAGGGCTCCACGTTCTTCTAAAACCTTAACGAATTGTGCCACCGTTGAACGTTTTTGACCGATAGCCACATAAATACAATAAACTTTGTCCTGCTCTCGTCCAGCCTCTTTTTCATGAAAAGGTTTCTGATTTAAAAAGGTATCGAGCAAAATCGCTGTTTTTCCTGTTTGGCGATCACCAATCACCAATTCACGCTGTCCCCGTCCGATGGGGATAAGCGCATCAATCGCTTTTAATCCGGTTGACATAGGCTCATGCACAGACTGACGCGGAATAATCCCTGGTGCCTTAACATCAACACGACGACGCTCTGTTTCCTTAAGTGGTCCCTTACCATCGATAGGATTTCCAAGAGCATCAACCACACGGCCAAGCAAAGCGGGACCCACAGGGACATCCACAATAGCACCCAACCGCTTGACACAATCTCCTTCACGAATATCGCGATCTGAGCCAAAAATGACCACACCGACATTGTCAACTTCCAAATTGAGTGCCATCCCGCGCACACCATTTGGAAAAGCAACCATTTCCCCAGCTTGAACATTATCCAAACCATAGACGCGAGCGATACCATCTCCCACAGAGAGAACCCAACCAATTTCTGAAACCTCAGCCTTTTGGTCAAAGTTTTTGATTTGCTCTTTTAGAATTTTTGAAATTTCAGATGGTCTAATATCCATCAGCTGACCTCTTTTTTCAATGCAAGCTTAAGCGAAGACAATTTTGTGAGAAGAGACGTATCAATTTGAGACGCCCCGACACGAACGATTAATCCACCAAGAATTGTTGGATCGACAATGATGTGGAGCAAAACTTTTCCCCCAACCACACCTTCCAAAGCCTCACACAATTCTTGTTTTTGTTGAGAATTCAACGGGCGCGCAGAAATGATTTGTGCAGTAACTTGCCTACGAGCGCGTGCAATGCAACGCTGAAAAGCCTTTAAAATACCAAATATAGCACTAAGCCTACGGTTTGCTGCAATAACGCGTAAGAAATTACCAACAATCTGCCCTGCTTCTTTATCAGCAAATTTGATGTTTTCACAAACAGATTGCATCACCTTAATTTGCTCTTTGACTGAAAAGAATGGACTAAAAACGAAATGTTTTAAATCCTCATTTTGCTCTAAAACAAGCAAAAAATCCTCCACTGCCTTTTCAATCTTTTCAACGTTTCCTGCTTCTTGAGCGCAATTAAAGAGCGCTTGCGCATAGCGTTGATCTACCAACGGCAGCGGTATGAGAGAAAATGAATCCGACACGAAATACCGCCTCTTTCCCTTGAGCGACTCTCTGATAGTTATCAGATGATAATGAAACAGACATTCCCAATCTTAAGAATCTTCTTCTTAAAACCTAGAACAAAAACCATTCGGTTTCTAGCATAGACATAGCCGACTCGCAACACCACAAATCGCTGCTTTTTAAAAATTTTAAATAAAATATTCAAAATATTTTTGAAAAGGATTTTTTAGATCTCCAAGGTGACATCATGATTTTTTATGCTTCTTTTTGACATACTGTAAAAAAAAGTCACGCTCTTTGAATTTTGCTTCAAACAAAGCCAGATCAAAAAAACAGCCCTTCTTTAAATATCACCGCTCTTATCCCCACAAAAACTTTAGCGAGAAGAGAGAAGCGACTTTAAAAATCTATTATTTCAAATGAACAAGCAAGAAATAATAATGGATATCTCCTTAAAATTAAGAAAAATGATCCTTTCGCTTTAAATGCCCTCTCTTTTTAAAACATTTCACCAAGTATATTTTCTTGCAAAAAAACTTCCCCAAAACACTCTCATGTATCCACAGTTTCTCAAAGCTCAATAATGGTACCACCCGATACCTTAAAGATAGGAAGTTTTAACGGCTTTTTCATTTATGCAAAGCATTTACATTATCCACGAGCAATATCATAAAATGAACTCCAACACTCTGAGAAATATTTACTCAAACAAGCAGATGAAAGCCCCCCTACAATGACATTCTTTTTTGGGACGATTGGGAATATTCTGCTTTGCATGAAAAATCTGCCCCTATTAAAGAACGAAAGGAACAAAAGTGTAAGAAATAGGATATCTCCATTTCGCGACAGCACCCATGAATGCGATAAACGCCGTTGAGCCCCCATCTTTACGTTTGATCAGAAGCAAACCAACACCTCTCACCCATTGCCTTAATGTTGCGATAAGCCCTTGACACTTAAAACAATTTATAAGAGGCATGCCTTTTTTGGATAATTCCACACCATACGAGCGCCTCACCTGTAGCGTGTAAAAGTAAAACTCTTAATAAATCAATATGCTATACGAATAAGGGTGGTGTCTCTGTTGGTTTATTAAGCAAGATATTTTTCCCCCCGGTGCACGCGCTTGATGCAATGCCACGCGCATAACATTCTGTGGCTTGACGCTGTTGTGCGACATAATCAAAAAGACAAGACGCCCATAGGGGGCAAATGATCATACTGACGAGCTACCATCTCCCCTGTGTAAAAATCTTCTGGTTGGCATGAAAGTAAAGCCTTTATGACCAGATGATTTGGTTAATCGATTTGCAATAATCCTAAACTTTCCAATCCCATCCGCCCTGCTCTTCCAGCCACTTGAGAGAGAAATTTGATTTTTAAAGAAAGCTTTGCGGATCGATATCAATTTGAACCCGAACGGAACTGGGCATTTTGGGGGCATTGCTCAACATTGCCCGAATGAACCCTTGTATATCAAAAGAGCGCTGACCTTGCAGTAAAAGCCGAAAGCGATAACGTCCCCGAACCAAAGCCAAAGGCGCCTCCGCCGGTCCCATAACTGAGATATTTTTCTCTCGCGGTGCGGCTTGACGGAGTGCCCGTGCATAATGTTCCGCGGCTTGACGCTGTTGTGCTGACACAATCAAAGAGGCAAGACGCCCATAAGGGGGCAAATGATACTGTTGACGTGCTGCAATCTCCCGTGTGTAAAAATCTTCTGGTTGGCATGAAAGTAAAGCCTTTATGACCGGATGATCCGGTTGATAGGTTTGCAATAATCCTAAACTTTCCAATCCCACCCGCCCTGCTCTTCCAGTCACCTGAGAGAGAAGCTGGAAGGTTCGTTCACTGGCGCGTAAATCACCATTGGCAAGACCAAGATCAGCATCAATAACCCCCACCAGAGAGAGCTTGGGAAAATGATGTCCTTTAGCGACCAACTGTGTTCCAATAATAATATCGACATCGCCATTGGCAATGGCTTGCAATTCGCTTCTCAACTGCCCAATCCCCCCTTTGAGATCTGTTGAAAGAATCAATGAGCGCGCTTGGGGAAAAAGCATTTGTGTTTCTTCTGCAATTCTTTCCACACCCGGTCCACAAGCTACAAGATGGTCTAATGTTCCGCATTCAGGACAGGCTTCCGGAAGGGATTGATGATAACCACAATGATGACATTTTAATTGCCCTTGCGCGCGATGTTCGACCAACCAACTTGAACAATCGCTACAATGAAAACGATGTCCACACACTCGGCATAAAGTTAAAGGCGCATAACCACGGCGATTAAGAAAAAGCAGCGCCTGCTCGCCTTTCTCAAGCGTTTGTTTTAAAGCCCTTTCAAGGGTAAAAGAAATAAAGCGCCCCTTTTGCACTCCTCCTTGACGCATATCAATGACCCGCAACTGTGGAAGGGCAACTTCTTTAAAACGGGAGGGTAAATGCACCTTTTGATAACGCCCTTTTAAAACATTGGCTTGGCTTTCAATCGACGGTGTTGCTGAGGATAAAATAACAGGAAAATGCTCAAAAGAACCCCGCGCAACAGCCATATCACGCGCATGATAAAAAATGCGCTCTTCCTGTTTATAAGCGCTATCATGCTCTTCATCGACAACAATCAAGCCCAGCGCATGAAAGGGAAGAAAAAGTGCCGAACGAGCCCCCGCAACGACACGCACCCGCCCTTCTGCAACTTGCCGCCAGACACGTTCTCTACGACGTGGTGTCAAATCAGAATGCCATTCTGCTGCCGCAGCGCCAAAGCGTGCATAAAAACGATCTAAAAACTGCTGTGTTAAAGCAATTTCTGGCAATAAAATTAAAACTTGGCGACCCCCTTTGAAGGCTTGAGAAACCGCTTCAAAATAAACTTCTGTCTTTCCAGAGCCGGTCACACCATCGAGCAAAAAAACTTGAAACTGAGAAGATAAAACGCCTGCCCGCAATAGTTTTGCTGCTTCACTTTGTGCGCCCTGCAACTGAGGAGGACAAAAATCAGGATCAGGCATGCCCACAAGATCAGGAGCAGGAATTTTAACATCTTCAAAAATTCCTAGCGCTTTTAAACCCTCAACGACAGAAACAGACGTTCCAGCCGCATGCGCAAGACCAGAACGTGTCCAGATCTTCTCACTGCGCACCAATTCCAAAACCCGTGACCGCGCTGGTGTAAGACGTTCCACATCTCCCCCACAATAGCGCAATCCCAGCATCTGCGCTTCCGGCTCTAAAGCAGCCGGTACAGACAAAACCAATCGTGCAACAAGACCAAAAGGCGTCATGGTATAACGACTAACAAACCGCAAAAATGCAATCATCTCTGCCTTTAATGGCGGACAATCAAAAACATGTAAAAGAAAGCGTAACTTTTCACGCGCTACCGAAGCAGTTCCTTGCCCATCCTTTGTTTTCTCTCCAACATCCACCACAAACCCGCAAAGCTCACGCCCCATCACCGGAACCCGAACAAAAGAACCAATTTCCACCTCCATAGAAGACGGAACTTTATAACTATAAGCATGCGCAACAGGAAGAAGAACCAAGACAGAAACAACCTTTTCCTCTATCATGTTTAAATTCACCCTTTTAGCCAATCCACCTCCCCTTATCTAAGATCATCTTGTCTACGATTATCTTGAACACCAACAGGTCCACACCTTATCTTTATCTTTAAACACTCTTATAAAATTCATTGCGGGCTTCAATCACTCCCCTTTTCACAACAAACTTCTCCCCACAATTCTTTTTAAGACGTATTCCATCACAAAAATACCAACAAAAGAACATCCTCTATAGCAAACAAACAACGCTATTCTCCAGTGCAAATAAAACTCATCACAATTAAGCATTCAACATAACATTAATCACTATTATCACTGTTATCGCTGCGCTCCTTAGCAATCTCATAAATGTAATTTCATGCCCAATATACACACTTTTATTTTCTTTCCACCTTATATCTCAACTTATATCAACATATTGATTTATAAAGATAAATAATTTTTATATATCATAATGAAAACGCTCATATTGAGCGTTTTTTTCATTATAATAAAATAATAAATTTCTTTAAACGTAGAAAAACTTCATGCGTAAAACACATAACTTCTTCAATGGTACTTTATGACACCAAAATATCCATTCACTAACACGCGACAAGCAAAATGAAACGCCTCCATAAGAAAGGAAGGCATCTTATAAAATTTTCAAATGTCAAGAGCAATCACTATGCAAAGATGCCACACAAAAATGCTCATGGGCAAGGAACGCTATACTTGATGACAAGTAACACCATGGCATCCTTTTTATTAACATAATAACGTTCCTATTTTATAGAGATATTCATTCTTGCTCTTGCTTTTGTAAGCAACAATAGCGCATAACAAAAAAGCAAGATAAAATCTGAAAAGCTTTAAATAAAAAGCTAAAAGGAAGAGGTTAGAGATGAAATTTTTTGTGGACAGCGCCAATATTGAAGAAATACGAGAATTACAGAATTTAAGCCTTGTTGATGGTGTGACCACCAATCCCTCTCTTATCCTTAAATCAGGACGCAATATTCTTGAAGTGACAAAAGAAATTTGTAGCCTTGTCAATGGGCCTGTTTCTGCTGAAGTTGCCGCAACAGAATTTGAAAATATCATGAAAGAAGCGGCTGTTTTAGCAAAAATTGCTGATAATATTTGCATCAAGCTTCCTTTAACACTTGATGGATTAAAAGCTTGCAAAGTCCTTACAGCAGAAGGACTAAAAACAAATCTCACCCTTTGTTTTTCTGCCAATCAAGCTTTACTTGCAGCCAAAGCAGGTGCAACATTTGTTTCGCCTTTTATTGGAAGACTCGATGATTGCGGACTCAATGGAAGTGAACTCCTTCATGAAATTCGCACAATTTATGATAACTATAACTATAAAACACAAATCTTAGCCGCTTCAATCCGCACCGTTAACCATGTCAAAGAAGCAGCCCTAAGTGGTGCTGACGTTGCAACAGTTCCACCCGCAATCTTAAAAGCACTCGTCAAACATCCGCTTACAGATAAAGGGTTACAAATATTTCTCAATGATTGGCAAAAAACAGGACAAAATATTGCCTAAGGACGAGAAGTTTTATTGGAAAGGTCTCTAGAAAGTAATAAAAAAATCTGTTCAGCCAGCTCTTCTGCCACACGCTTTTTTGCATCTTCTTCTGCTTGTATCGTTGCATATTCTTGACGAAGTCGTTCAAAAGAGGCATTCATTATTGCTGTTCCTTTTGCAACAGGTCTATTTTTCATATCCTGCAAAGTATAAGAAGCTTTGCTTATAACAGTTCCAACAGAAGGACGTCCCTTTCTCTTTTTCTCAAAATCAACTTCTATCTGCATCGATTCTCTTGTCAAGACGGATATCTGCAATGCCAATTGATAAGCCGGTTGAGAAGGTTTACCACCCTTTCCATACAATAGAAACAGCAGATGATTACGCACCATTTGTCCAAAACGATCCGAAGGCTCTTCCACAACGATAGAGCTAAGCTTTGCTGAAAGCCCCAAAGAAGCTTGCTCAGAAAGAGAATTCTGATGTGCGTAAGCCCCCTCATAAACAGCAGAATTTATTGCCCTTAAACTCTGCAACTCTTGACGATAGAGGGGTTCAATTTTGCACCCATACAACAGTGTGCAAACACCCGCTAAAACGACAAGAATAAAACTTTTAAAAAACGACATTCACAATCCTTTGTGGAACAATAATAATTTTTTTCATAGGCTTTTCACCCAGCTGCGCCTGTACGAAATCTAAAGCCAAAACCGCTTCTCTAATCATCGCCTCATTGGCTGTTGCAGCAACCCTCACCTCACCGCGTTTTTTCCCATTAATTTGTACCGGCAAAGTATAGCTTTCTTCAACAATTAATGCGGGGTCATAAACAGGCCAAGCAAGTTCAGACATTAAAGTTTTCTCCCCTAAAGCCGCATGGCATTCTTCGGCTAAATGCGGCATGACCGGTGCAATCATGGCAAGGAAAAAATCCATAGCTTGACGTAAAGCCGCTTTCATTTCATCCTCAACATCTGCCGCCTTATTTAACAAAGGGGCCATAACATTCAAGAATTCATAAAGACGTGCAATAGCTCGATTAAAAGCAAATTTTTCTAAATCATCTTCGACAGCATGAAGCGTGCGATGTGCAACCTTTGACAGTTCCAAAGCTGCCCCCTGATGCCCTGCACAAGGGGCGACATCCCTTAAAACAGAAGCACTCAAAGCCACATGGCGCCAAACACGCTGGACAAAGCGATGCGCGCCTTCAACACCCGATTCTGTCCAGATGACATCCCGCTCAGGCGGTGAATCAGACAACACAAACCAGCGTACCGTATCAGCGCCATAGGAGGCAATAATATCATCAGGATCAACGACATTCTTTTTTGATTTTGACATTTTCTCAATCAAACCAATTGTCACTTCGCTTTGATCGGTTAATTTATAAGCACACCGTTTTCCATCTTTTTCAACAATCGAAATCTCTGCTGGAGAAACCCACCCTTGACCATCGCGATAGGTTTCATGCACCACCATCCCTTGCGTAAAAAGCCCCTTAAAAGGCTCATCCACACTCACATGACCAACCAGTTTCATAGCACGCATAAAAAAGCGCGCATAAAGAAGATGCAAAATCGCATGCTCAATCCCACCAATATATTGTTGCACAGGTAGCCATTCAGCGGTTGCTTGTTTTTCAACAGGTTCTGCGGCAAAAGGAGCCGTAAAGCGTGCATAATACCAAGAAGAATCCACAAAAGTATCCATGGTATCCGTTTCACGTTTGGCAGGTTGACCACAGGAAGGACAAGCAACAGCTTGCCACCTTTCATGCCGCGCAAGAGGATTGCCCGGTTGATCAAAAGTAACATCATCAGGCAATATAACCGGCAAATCAGCCCGTGGTACAGGCACAACGCCACACGTTTTACAATGGATCATCGGAATGGGGCATCCCCAATAACGTTGCCGTGAAATTCCCCAATCACGCAATCGAAATTGCACTGTTTTTTCTCCCTGCGGTTGCCCATTAAGCACTTGCCCCTCAAGCCTTTTGGCCGCTTCTTCAAAGGCTTGTTGGGGCGTCAAGCCATCCAAAAAGCTGGAGTTAATCATCACCCCATCACCCACATAAGGTGTGTCAGCAATGACAAAGTTTTCTGCTTTCTCTCCTTTTGGCAAAACCACTGGTTTTATTGACAGATCATATTTACGCGCAAAATCAAAATCTCTCTGATCATGGGCTGGACAGCCAAAAACAGCCCCCGTTCCATAGTCCATCAACACAAAATTAGCGATATAAACGGGAATATGCACCGCTGAATCAAAAGGATGCACCGCCACAAGCGATGTGCGAAACCCTTGTTTTTCCGCCGTTTCAAGTGCTGCTGTTGTTGTTCCTCCACTTCGACAACTCTCAACAAAAGCTGCCAAGGCTTTGTCTTTTTTTGCAAGAGCTTGCGCAATAGGATGATCAACAGACAGGGCTAAAAAAGAAGCACCAAACAAGGTATCAGGACGCGTTGAATAACAAACAACCTCATTAAAGGACTGACAAACATCATGAGCATCCCTTGCATCATCAGCTGTCGCCTTTAAAGCCCAACGAATCAACAAACCTTGGGATTTTCCGATCCAATTTTTTTGCATCGTGCGCACTTTTTCTGGCCATTGATCCAGTTCTTCAAGTCCTGCGAGTAAATCTTCACTAAAATCACTAATTTTGAAAAACCACTGGGTCAACTCACGTTGTTCCACCAACGCGCCCGAACGCCAACCCCGTCCATCCACAACCTGTTCATTGGCCAAAACCGTGTGGTCAACGGGATCCCAATTAACCTTAGCCACTTTACGCGCCACCAACCCCTTTTGATAAAAATCAAGGAACAGCATTTGTTGGCGGTGGTAATAGTCCACATCACACGTTGCAAATTCCCGTGTCCAATCGAGTGAAAGCCCTAATTGCTTTAATTGCCCACGCATGACGGCAATATTTTCATAGGTCCACGTTTTAGGATGCACTTTACTTTGCAAAGCAGCATTTTCAGCCGGCATCCCAAAAGCATCCCACCCCATAGGATGAAGCACATTAAACCCCTTTGCCCGTTTATAGCGTGCCACCACATCTCCCATGGCATAATTGCGCACATGCCCCATGTGAATGCGACCTGAAGGATAAGGAAACATTTCTAAAACATAATATTTTTCACGGCAATCTTCCCCTACAGTCTGAAAAATTTTCTTTTCATCCCAAATTTCTTGCCATTCTTTTTCTCTCGCACGTGGATTATAGCGTTCACCTATCTTATAATGCTCAATTGTCATTCCCATGATACTCTTTTAATAAAACTGAACCAAAAACTTGTTTTATTATGCTTGACCATGGATTAACCTCATCGTCAACATTTTCGTGCAATATTTCCCTAAGTATTTTATAAAAATAATCAACCCTTGAATAAAACTTGAATAAAAACGGTAAAGCACAAAAATATGGATACACACACTCCCCCCAAAGCCTCTTCCACTGAAGCATTGCAAAACCTTCAAAAAGACATCGCAACAATATGCCAAGAGCTACAACGCCCCGTGGAAGAAGTTGAGCTTATTGCTGTTTCAAAAACTGTTTCTGCTGCTGATATACGTCCTCTTTTGCAAGCCGGTCACTCTCAATTTGCAGAAAATCGTGTGCAAGAAGCAGCACAAAAATGGCTGGAGTTACGTCAACAATTTGAAAATACTAAACTTCATCTCATCGGTCCTCTACAATCCAATAAAGCCGCTGAAGCCGTTAAAATCTTTGATGTCATTCAAACGGTTGATCGTGAAAAAATCGCTAAAATTTTGGCGGAAGAAATGCAAAAACAACAAAAACATCTTCCCTGCTATGTTCAAGTCAACATTGGTTTAGAACCGCAAAAAAGTGGTGTTACCCCGCAAGAAGTAGTCCCTTTTGTTTCTCAATGCAAAAATAACTATGGACTTGATATCATTGGTTTGATGGCCATCCCCCCTGTTGACGAAAACCCTGGACCCTATTTTGCCTTATTAGCAAAGCTAGCAAAACAAACCGCTCTTCCAAAGCTTTCCATGGGCATGTCTAATGACTTTAAAACCGCCCTACAATTTGGCTCGAATGTCCTTCGCATTGGCTCTGCTATATTTGGAAAACGCCCAGTATAAAGCCATTTCTCTTCACTTAAATTCACTCCCCCTCCATATAAATTCCCCTTGAAAACGCTACGAATAAGCCAAAAACAACAAACATGCGAAAAAATATTTCCCTCAAGAAAAGAGCAACTCTAGCAGAAAACATTCCCATCTCTCTTTCATCCTATAAGAAAAATAAGCAAAAACTGCTCTTCAGAAGATTCTCACCAGCCCATCTTCAACCCATAACATGCCTTCAAAACAGCTCTGCTTTGTCTTTCATATTCCCACACCTTAGCTCTATTTCGCGCACCCTCTGATCACCACTCCACCAAAAGCACCTTAAAAAAAACTCCTGAATATAAAAGCAAGATAATAAAAACTGCCGCCCTTTCTCACAGCTTCTTCAACAACTTCCTCAGTTTCCAACGGCATAAAGCAGATAAGAAAAGGCTTTCTACATACCAAAAAGGAATAAGATGCGCTTGGCAATCGCCTAAAAAAAGCATTAACCCCAATACCAATACATACGTACAAACAATGGCAACAAAATTATTTTCAATGAGTGTGTAAATCTATTTCTTGGTGATCTTTGTAAACTAAGAGAAAAATACCAACTTTTCATATGCAAAATTTTTCTAATTTTAAATTTAAATTAAGAAAAAATATTGTATAAATTCTTATATTTTAAAATATTACAATTAATATTATTATCTTATAAATAACATATACATAATGTATTTATTATTTATACAATATTTTTATTTATATTTTTAAAAGTTATATTTGATACTTTCCTAAAATACGCAATAGTCCTTTGAAAGATATCATAGTTATACTGTTTTAATAAATACAATTCAAGGAGGATTAATATGTTTGGTTCATTCAATACATTCGGTCATATGGCGACAAGTCACTCTTTTGGTGGTTCGCACAATTCAAGACCTACTCATGGGAATGCATGTAGTTCTGATAATTTTATGACTCACATGAATGCACAAGGCTTCGCAGTAAGAGTTCCGGAAGGAGTAAACAGAGCAATTCTAGGTAGTATAACTGGAGGACCGGTAGGTGCATTTACAAGTGGAATGGAAAGTTTTGCATTGGGATTTGCAGGAGATGCAGCTTGGGGCTTTATAGAGAAAGCTCATGAGTGCTTGCTCTAATTTATAGAGAGCAACTATAAAGATATCTCTGAAGTTAATAATCTGTAATTTTTTTCGGAAAATATTCCAAACTAAATATAGCAGGATAAAGTAGTTTTCATAGATATCTATTTATGAACCACATCTTCTAGTC